>JBOHDU010000201.1:0-4079 GCA_050700615.1 Nocardioidaceae bacterium | reverse complement strand
GTGGCCAGGTGGCCCGGCCCCGTAGTCCGACGAACCGGGAGTCGGGCCGGACGTCTGTCCCGACGAAGGTGTTGGCGCCGACGACGTCGGCGGTGGCGGGGGCGTGAGGCGCGTCGAGGGGGCCGGTGTCGAAGTGTGGTCTCCGGCGATCGTCGCCGCGCCTCCGCAGCCCGCGAGCACGAGCGTCGACGCGGCCAGAAGCACGGCAAGGCGGAGCGGCCGTGGCTCGAGGCTCAGGTTCACGCAGCAACCATACGTGCCGAAACCTCACGCCCCGAACATTCTCCCCAGGTGCGAGGCGGTGCGCGCAGACGGACTCCACCCACGCAGTCAGACCGACGGTGATCCGACGAGGGAGATCATGAGCGACTCCATGACCAGCAGCGGCGCGACCTCCCCGACCAGGGCCTCACGCGCGGCGAAGATGGCCCCGATCCGACCGATGCTGCCCGCACCGGTCGTACGCCGCGCCATGGCATCGACCTCGGTCCGCATCTCCTCGTTGATCAGCACCGTCTCGGAGCCCAGTTGCTGCGTGGTCACGTCACGGTAGAACGAGGCCAGGTCGAGCAGAGCGCGATCGAGCGCATCGCGCACCATCCGCTTGGCTCGCTGCCTCTGGTCGCGCTGCAGCTCCTTCAGGGCCGGGGCGTAGCCACTGGGACGAATTCCTTTGGTACCTACGCCGTAGGCGGTCTCCAGGCTCTCGACCTCTCGGGCGTCGAGCGCTTCGATCCGCGGCTTCGCCTCCTCGGTGGCCGAGTCGACCAGGTTGGCCGCGCTCACCAAGCATGATCCCAAGTCGCTCAGCTGAGACGGCACGCGCAGCACGTCGCGCCGTCGGGTGCGAGAGGTTTCGTCGAGCGCCAGCGCGCGCGCCCGGCCGATATGGCCTTGGGAGGCACGGGCAGCGAAGGCGGCCACCTCCTCGGGAACATCGAGCCCACCGACGAGATGCTCGGTGACCGCCTGCGCGGTCGGGGTGCGCAGTACGAGAGTCCGGCAGCGCGAGCGGATCGTCGGCACCACATCTTCGACGGTCGGTGCGCACAGCAGCCAGACTGTCCGATCGGGTGGCTCCTCGACGCTCTTGAGCAGCGCATCTGCTGCCTGGTCGGTCAGCCGGTCGGCATCTTCGACGATGAGCACCTGCCACCGGCGCCCGGCGGGGGCCAACGCGGCGTGGCGAACCAGCTCGCGGATGGCATCGACCCGGATGACCGACTGGTCGGTGACCACCCGGGTGACGTCGGCGTGCGACCCTGCCAGGGCGGTGCGACACGACAGGCACTCGCCGCAGCCCTGCTGCTCACACAGCAGGGCTGCGGCGAATGCCGTGGCGGCATTGGACCGGCCCGAGCCTGGAGGCCCGGTGAACAGCCAGGCGTGTGTCATTGCGCTGCCGGGCTCACCCCGCAAGGCCGCGTCGGCACCAGTGACTGCACCGACGAGCAGCCGGACGAGCCGGGTCTGACCCACGAGGTCGTCGAACACGGTCACGGCCGAACTCCATCTTGGCGCTCCGCCTGCACCAACGGCCCGGCCAGCCGCTCACGCACGGCAGCGGCGATGACCTCCACGGGCTGATGCGCGTCGACCACGAGGTAGTGCTCGGGATCGGCGTTGGCGATCTGCAAGAACGCCTGCCGCACTCGGTCGTGGAACTCGGCCGGCTCCGCCTCGAGCCGGTCTAACGTCTCGAACCGGCCAAGACCGAGCTCCGGATGGACGTCCAGCAGCACGGTGAGGTGCGGACGCAGGTCGGCGGTCGCCCACCTGGCGACCCGCTCGACCATTCGCTGCTCCAGGTCGCGGCCGCCGCCTTGGTACGCGAGGGTGGAGTCCACGTAACGGTCGGTGATCACGACAGAGCCACGCTCGAGCGCCGGCCTTATGAGCTTGTCGACGTGCTCGGCCTTGTCGGCGGCGTAGAGCAGAGCCTCGGCGCGGGGGTCGAGCGCGCCGGTGGCCGGGTCGAGCAGGATCTCCCGCAGCTTCTTGCCTATCGAGGAGTCGCCGGGCTCGTAGGTGAGCAGCACGTCGTAGTCCTGCGCTACGAGCCAGTCGTGCAGCAGCAAGGACTGGGTCGACTTTCCGGCACCCTCGCCGCCCTCGAAGGCCACGAACAGGCCACGGCTGGCGTAGACGCCGCCATCTCGTGTCAAGGACTGCCTCAGCTCGGTTCGGATCGACACCCCAGGCCGGTCATTCATCAGATGGTAGGCAAACACGCCGACAAGCACCATCACGACCGACGAGGCGAACATCGTGATCGCGGCGCCGTTGTAGTCCAGCGCCGCGTGTTTGGTCAGTTGCCAGTGGTGCTGCCCGATGACACCGGCCACGAGCGGGGCGACGGCCAGCACGAGGGCGAGCGTCAGCCGGATCAGCGTCTGCACGAATGCGAAGGTGCGGCCCCGGAGGGAGTCCTCGACCTCGAGCCCCAGCAACGTGTAGCCGGTGATCCAGGCGGTTCCCGCGAAGAACCCGAGGACGACGGTCAGACCCGTCACGATCGCGAGGTTGGCCACCATCGCTATCAGCGCCAGCACGACCCCCGCCGCGATGAGCGCGAAGCCGAACAGCCGCCGGCGTGACATCGCCGTGAGGAACCGCGGGCCACGCCACATGCCCAGGGCGAGGCCGGCGAACACGGCACCGAACAGCACACCATAGCCGGGATCGCCGCCACCCAGGTCCTCTACGTAGACGCGGGCCAGCCCGATCACGACCCCGCCAGCCGCGAATGCCCCGGTGATCCCCAGCGCCAGGCCCCGGACGAGTGGCGTGTGGGCGACGTACGACCAGCCCTCGCGGATGATCGCCCACATCCCTTGCCGGTTGGAGGCCGAGATGGCCGGGCCCGAAGGGATGCCGTGCAACGTGGCGACCACGAAGCCGGAGACGATGAACGACAGGGCGTTGAAGTACAGGGCCACCATCACCGGGGCACCGACGCTCCCGACCGCAGAGTCGACCCCCTTGGCACCCAGGGACAGCAGGGTGAAGACCGCGGCGGCCGGCAGTGCCGAACCGTACGTCGTGGCGATGGAGAGCCGGTTGGCCGCCTCGAGCTGCTCGCGCGGGACCAGGTTGGGCACTGTCGCGTCCTTGGCGGGCAGCCACACCAGGCTGATCGCCTCGATGAGCACCGTGGCGATGAAGACCCAGGCCAGCTTGTCGACGATCGGGATGGAGACGAAGATCGCGCCGCGCAGGAAGTCTCCGACGACCAGGGTGGCGCGCCGATCCAGCCGATCCGCGATGTAGCCGGCGAGCGGGCCCATGACCACGGCGGGAAGTACCCGCAGGAACAGCACGCCAGCGATGGCAAAGTTCTGCTCCGCGTAGCCTCCCGGAGCAAGCGAGCTCGCCAGCGCCGTCAGCGCAAGAAGACCGAGCCAGTCGCCGAGGCTGCTGAGCCCGAGGCCGATCCACAACCGCCGGAACGGCTGGATCGCAAGCACAGAGCCCCGAAACTGCGGCTGCACGGACCCGGACACCTGTTCAGCCTAAACGAGTGATTCCGCGGAGCACCGGTCACGTGAGCGCCGCATTCTCGGCCGACCAGCCAACCCTGGGTCGGCCCGCCGCTCGCTCAGGACGGTGGTTCAGGCCTTCTTGGCGGCAGGGCCCTTCTTCGCAGCCGACTTTTTGGCCGCGGACTTCTTCGCCGGCGCCTTCTTCGTGGTACGCCGCTTCGGGGCTGGTCCCTTGGCGCGCTTGTCGGCCAGGAGCTGCGCCGCCCGCTCGAGCGTGATCGTCTCGACAACGTCACCCTGTCGCAGCGTGGCGTTGAACTCCCCATCGGTGACGTAGGGGCCGAATCGACCGTCCTTGACAACGATCGGCTGCCTCGATGCGGGATCCTCTCCGAGCTCGCGCAGTGGCCCGGCCGCCGACCGCCTACCCCGATCCTTGGGCTGGGCGTAGATCGCCAATGCCTCGTCGAGACCGATCGTCAGCAGCTTCTCCTCAGAGTCGATCGACCGAGAGTCGCTGCCCAGCTTCAGGTAGGGACCGTAGCGGCCGTTCTGGGCCGTGATCTCCTGGCCGGTCTCCTGATCGGTCCAGACTAC
>JBOHDU010000200.1:0-1998 GCA_050700615.1 Nocardioidaceae bacterium | reverse complement strand
CCGAGATCCTGCCGGTGTTCAGCCGCAAGCCGGTCTTCGGCTACATCGGCCTGGTCGGCGCGACGATGAGCATCGCCGCCTTGTCGGTGGCGGTCTGGGCGCACCACATGTTCGTCACCGGGGCGGTCAACCTGCCGTTCTTCTCGTTCATGACGTTCTTGATAGCCGTGCCTACGGGCGTGAAGTTCTTCAACTGGATCGGCACCATGTGGGGCGGGTCTCTGTCGTTCGACACCCCGCTGCTGTGGGCAATCGGGTTCCTGACGACGTTCCTCCTGGGTGGGATCACTGGCGTGATCCTGGCGGCGCCACCGCTGGACTTCCAGCTGTCCGACTCCTACTTCGTCGTTGCGCACTTCCACTACGTGGTCTTCGGTACTGTCGTGTTCGCGATGTTCGGCGGCTTCTACTACTGGTGGCCAAAGCTGACCGGCCGAATGCTCGACGAGAGGCTGGGCAAGATCCACTTCTGGCTGCTGTTCATCGGCTTCCATACCACGTTCTTGGTGCAGCACTGGCTGGGTGTGGAGGGCATGCCACGACGGATCTCCGACTACCGGCCGACCGACGGCTTCACGACCTTGAACGAGGTCAGCTCGTTGGGTGCATTCCTGCTGGGCGCGTCGACGCTGCCGTTCTTGTACAACGTGTGGAAGACCCGTCGCTCGCCCAAGGTCAACCTCGACGACCCGTGGGGATGGGGCCGCACGCTGGAGTGGGCCACCTCATCGCCGCCGCCACGGCACAACTTAACCGAGCTGCACCGGATTCGCTCCGAGAGCCCCGCCTTCGACCTGCACCATCCTGAGATCATGCTGGCCGAGATGGAGGCTCAACACTCCGAGTCGGTGCTCGTTGGTGGCGACGCGCGGGATGAAGGGCCACCCGGCGATCCCGGTGGCGGGGGACCGAGCGGAGGTGACGGTAGACCGTGAGGGTCGAGGCTTGGATCTTCGGGGTCAACGCGATCTTCTTCGCGATCGTCGCGCCGACGTACTGGTATGTCAGTGGTGACCCGACCGGCACCGCGGCGTTGACGATGGCCTTCTTGCTCACGCTGCTGGTCACGTTCTACGTCGGCTTCCACGCTCGGAAGATGGACCCGCGTCCCGAGGACCGCCAGGAGGCCGAGATCGTCGAGGGTGCAGGTGAGCTCGGCTTCTTCCCGCCGTACTCATGGTGGCCGCTGTGGTGCGCCTGCTGCCTGGCAGTGATCGTGCTCGGGGTCGTGTTCGGCTGGTGGATCAGCCTGATCGGCTTCGGCGCCGGCTCCGTCTGCCTGATCGGCTGGGTCTTCGAGTTCTACCGTGGCGAGCACGCCCACTAGGCGAGCCTGGAGTAGCCGTCAATCGCAGAGTGGGGGCGAGACGTAGCCGCCGCGCTCGCCGCCTTGCCCTTGCGACGATGTGAGCGATAGGGCGGGCACGGCAATCCTCGAGAAGGCGGCGGCGTCCTGCTACGACAGTGGGGCGTTGGCATGTGTCAACGATGCCTCCCTTGCTGGTTGACGCGCGAAGACGCACCGAAGTGTGGGCAGGTAGGCCCGGAGCTCTCGCGTCGTCGCTGAGGCGGCGATATGAGGTCCGCAGGGGTTCAGGTTGGCGGGAAGTCGGCGCTCAGCGCTTCGAGCAGGTGCGCAACCTCGACCATGTCCGCTCCCTGGGCGATCGCCACATCGAACGCGCGAGCGAGCACCTGCTGGGCACCTTCGTCGTAGCGCACCAGATCCTGTGCTGTCTTTGCGGGCTTGGGAAGCCGCGGCAGCCCCCGCCGACCCGTCACTTATTTCGTGTCGACCCGTCACTTATTTCGTGTCGACCCGTCACTTGTGCGGGCGCAGCCGGAGGTCTGCAGAGTCACCTGGCGATGCTTCACGAAGGCCGGACAGGGCTGACGGCTCGGCGGGGTTTAGCTGACGGCTCGGCGGGATTTAGCTGACGGCTCGGCGGGATTTAGCTGACGGCTCGGCGGGATTTAGCTGACGGCTCGGCGGTGATT
>JBOHDU010000199.1:0-2147 GCA_050700615.1 Nocardioidaceae bacterium | reverse complement strand
GCGCTACGCCGCCGCGTCCCCTTGAAGAGCAGGTGCTCCAGGAAATGGGTCGCACCGGAGACCGAAGTCGCCTCGTCACGGGAGCCGGCGCCTGCCCAGAGGCCGACCGTCGTCGACCGCGCCCCCGGCATCTGCTCTGTCACGACCCGCAACCCGCCGGGGAGCAGGGTACGGCGGACCGTGGAACCCACGGAGGCGCCGTCACCCCTCTCCTTCAGCAGCGTGCGAGTCGAACCCAGCGGTTGCTCGGAAGCCGACAGGTAGGGCACGAGACGATCAGGCCTCGACCGAGGTGGACTCTTCGTCGACCACAGGCACCAGCGACAGTTTGCCGCGGTCGTCGATGTCGGCGATCTCGACCTGGAGCTTCTGACCGACCGACACCACGTCGTCGACGTTCTCGACCCGCTTACCACCCGCCAGCGACCGTAGCTTGGAGATGTGCAGCAGACCGTCCTTGCCCGGGAGCAGCGACACGAAGGCCCCGAACGCAGTGGTCTTCACCACCGTGCCAAGGTAGCGCTCGCCGATCTCGGGCATCTGCGGGTTGGCGATAGCGTTGATGGTCGCTCGCGCCGCCTCGGCGGCCGCACCGTTGTCTGCGCCGACGTAGATCGTGCCGTCGTCCTCGATGCTGATCTGGGCACCGGTGTCGTCCTGGATCTGGTTGATGACCTTCCCCTTGGGCCCGATCACCTCGCCGATCTTGTCGACCGGCACCTTCATCGTGAGGATGCGAGGCGCCGTCGGGGCCATCTCGTCGGGCGCGTCGATAGCCTCGGCCATCACGTCGAGAATCGCCATCCGGGCGTCGCGAGCCTGCTTGAGCGCTGCGCCCAGCACCGAGGCCGGTATACCGGCGAGCTTGGTGTCGAGCTGCAGGGCCGTGACGAACTCACGAGTGCCGGCGACCTTGAAGTCCATGTCGCCGAAGGCATCCTCGGCACCCAGGATGTCGGTGAGCGTCACGAACTTCTGCTGGCCGTCGAGCTCGCCCGAGATCAATCCCATGGCGATGCCCGCCACCGGAGCTCGCAGCGGCACACCGGCGTTGAGCAGACCCATGGTCGAAGCACAGACGGAACCCATCGAAGTCGAGCCGTTGGAACCGAGCGCCTCGGAGACCTGGCGAATCGCGTAGGGGAACTCTTCCCTCGGCGGAAGAACCGGAAGCAGTGCTCGTCCGGCCAAGGCTCCGTGCCCGATCTCGCGCCGCTTGGGTGACCCGACCCGGCCTGTCTCACCGGTCGAGAACGGCGGGAAGTTGTAGTTGTGCATGTATCGCCGCGTCTTCTCCGGCGAGAGTGTGTCGAGCTTCTGCTCGAGCGACAACATGTTGAGTGTCGTGACGCCCAGGATTTGGGTTTCACCACGCTCGAACAGGGCCGACCCGTGCACGCGCGGCACCACGCCAACCTCAGCGTTGAGCGTGCGGATGTCGGCGAGACCGCGCCCGTCGATGCGGACCTGGTCGCGAAGCACCCGCTCTCGGACGAGTTTCTTTGTCAGCGCCCGGAAGGACGCACCGAGCTCCTTCTCACGACCCTCGAAGTCGGCGCCGAGCTTGTCGAGCACGCCTGCCTTGATCGCGTCGAGCTTCTCCTCGCGGTCCTGCTTGCCCGCGATCGTCAAGGCCGTGGCGAGATCGCTGCTCGCGGTTGCCTCGACGGCCGCGAACGCGTCGTCCTGGTAGTCGAGGAATCGCGGGAACTCCGTGATCGGCTTCGCCGCGATCTTGGCGAGCTCGGCCTGGGCCTCGCACAGCTGCTTGATGAACGGCTTCGCGGCTTCGAGGCCGGCTGCGACGACTTCCTCGGTCGGAGCCTGCGTGCCGGTGCGAACCTTCTCCCAGGTCGCCCCGGTGGACTCGGCCTCGACCATCATGATCGCGACGTCACCATCGTCGAGCACACGTCCTGCGACGACCATGTCGAAGACGGACTCGGAGGCCTGGCTGTGCGTCGGGAACGCCACCCATTGACCGTCGACGAGCGCGACTCGGGTTGCCCCGACCGGGCCGCTGAACGGCAGCCCGGACAGCTGAGTCGACAGCGATGCGGCGTTGATCGCGAGCACGTCGTAGGCGGTGTTGGGGTCGAGCGCGAGCACGGTGATGACGACCTGCACCTCGTTGCGCAGACCGGACA
>JBOHDU010000198.1:0-2212 GCA_050700615.1 Nocardioidaceae bacterium | reverse complement strand
CAGCCTGGGTACAGCGGCTGTGCCATCGCGATGTCGTAGTTGGGCAGGAAGACGATCCGGTGCCGAACGTCGGGGTCGTCGGAGAACCTGACGATCTCCTGGATCAACCTCTTCCCCGTCTCGTCGGCGGGATGCGCCTTGCCGGCGATGACGAGCTGGATCGGTCGATGCGGGTCGAGCAGCAGCCGCTTGAGCCGCAGTGGGTCGCGCAGCATCAGGGTCAGCCGCTTGTACGTCGGGACCCGGCGAGCGAACCCGACGGTCAGCACGTCGGGGTCGAGCACCGATTCGACCCAGCCGAGCTCGGCCGGTGTCGCCCCGCGCTGGAGCCACGACTTGCGCAGTCGGGACCGAACCTCATCGACCAGGTGCTCCCGAAGCCGCCGCTTGGTCTCCCAGATGGCGCGGGCCGGCAGCTTGTCGACGGCGCTCCAGTCGTCGGAGGTCTCGAACACGCTGAGCACGTCCTCGCGCTCCGCCAGCTCGAACACCTCGCGCGCGATCCACGTCGGTGCGTGCACGCCGTTGGTGATCGACGAGATCGGCACGTCGGCCTCCTCGAACCCGGGCCAGAGGCCGGCGAACATCTCGCGCGAGACCTTGCCGTGCAGCTTGCTGACGCCGTTGGCGCGACCGGCCATCCGCAGCCCCATGACCGCCATGTTGAAGACGTCCGGGTCGCCGCCTGGGTAGTCCTCGGCCCCCAGGGCGAGGATCCTCTCCACCGGCAGGCCCGGATCGGCGTTCTCGCCGCCGAACTGCATCTCGATGAGGTCGCGGGGGAAGCGGTCGATTCCCGCCGGCACCGGCGTGTGGGTGGTGAAGATCGTCGCGGTGCGGGCCTGCTCCAGTGCGCCGTCGAAGTCGTACCCGTTGGACTCGATGAGCTCCCGGATCCGCTCGATGCCGAGAAACCCGGCGTGTCCCTCGTTGGTGTGGAAGACCTCGGGGGCGGCCTCCCCCGTGATGCGGCAGTAGGAACGGATCGCGCGGATCCCCCCGATCCCGAGGAGCACCTCCTGTTGCAGGCGGTGATCGGTACCCCCGCCGTAGAGCCGGTCGGTGACCTCGCGAATCGGCGCGGAGTTGTCCTCGATGTCGGAGTCCATCAGCAGCAGCGGTACCCGCCCGACGCTGGCGACCCACACGTGCGCCACGAGCGGCTGGCCGCCGGCCAGGGCCACCTCGATGCGGGTGGGGGTGCCGTCGGCCTCACGCAGCAGAGCCAACGGGAGCCCATCGGGGTCGATGATCGGATAGCGCTCCTGCTGCCAGCCCTCGCGGGACAGCATCTGCCGGAAGTACCCGTGTCGGTACAGCAGGCCGACCCCGATGATCGGCACGCCGAGGTCACTGGCAGCCTTGAGGTGGTCGCCGGCGAGGATGCCGAGACCACCCGAGTACTGCGGCAGCACCGCGGCGATCCCGAACTCGGGCGAGAAGTAGGCGATCCGGCGCGGCGACTCGTCACCGAGACTCTGGTACCAACGCTCGCCGGTCAGGTACTCATCCAGGTCAGCGTGGGCGATCTCGAGCCGGGTCGTGAAGCGCCGGTCGTCTCCGAGCGCCGCCAGCCGCTCCGACGGGATCGCGCCGAGAAACCGGATGGGGTCGTGGCCAGTGGAATGCCAGGCATCCGGATCGGCCATCTCGAAGAGATCTTGGGTCTCGGGGTGCCAGCACCAGCGTAGGTTGCTGGCTAGCTCCTCCAAGGGGAGCAGAGCCTCGGGCAGCACAGGGCGGACGGTGAACCGTCGGTACGCTCTCACCGGAAAACCGTAACGGCGCTGTCCACAAATGCACCAATCCGGCGCGCCCACCGTCGTGCAACCGGGCGCGTCGAGCCTCGCTCGCGACCGGTCGCGCAGGATTGCGGCCGGAGGCAGGATCGGGTGGCGACGATGTGCACCACGCCGCCCCGTGACGTAGGTTCGGTACCGATGGTCGAGCGCATTCCAGTGACAGGCATCAGCCCTGTCGTCGAGCAGGCCCGCTATCCCGTGAAGGCCGTCGTCGGCGAGTCGTTCACGGTGCAAGCCGTCGTGTTCAGGGAGGGCCATGACGCTCTGGGCGCCGCGGTAGTGCTCACCGACCCGTCGAGGCAGCCACGGCCGATGGCGCTCATGGCCGAGGGTGCCGAGCCCGACCACTACTCGGCAGTCGTGACCCCCGACGCCGAGGGCCCGTGGACCTATCACGTCACGTCCTGGTC
>JBOHDU010000197.1:0-1701 GCA_050700615.1 Nocardioidaceae bacterium | reverse complement strand
GCGTCCTGCAGCCCGGGGTCAGCGGCCGCGCAGCACCTTGAAGGAGCGAAGCCAATATCGCGATCCGACCGGCTCGCCGCTCGGTGCTGGTCGGGGGAGGCCACCGGTACCTGCGGCCCGGATGTGCTCGAGCATCTCAAGGATGCCTGGAACGCCGTCGTCGAGTCCAACCGTTGGTGGGGCTGTTCCCGCCTCGAGCTCGACCCAGTGCTCCTGCAGCTCCCCGATGGTCCAGGACGCTGCCTCGGCCAGCTCGCCTTCCGTGACGC
The DNA here is from genome assembly GCA_050700615.1 of Nocardioidaceae bacterium. Taxonomy (GTDB): domain Bacteria; phylum Actinomycetota; class Actinomycetes; order Propionibacteriales; family Nocardioidaceae; genus JBOHDU01. The sequence goes on along the minus strand of JBOHDU010000197.1, from coordinate 1,432 downwards.
TGCGTGGCGTGCGGGACCCCGCGGGCGGTTTCTCGGGATGGAGGTCGTCGGCGCTCCCGACGAGGTCGAAACCCGCGCTTGCCACCCCACTGGCCAGAGCGGCACCTCGCTTCGACACCCACTCCAGATGCGCGTCGGGGATCGAGATCGGTGGTCCGGGCCGTCGGGCGAGCACCTCGCCGGCGAGCAGTCGGCGAGTCCACCGGTGGTGTCCCGAGCCGTGGGTTCGATAGTCCTGGGCAGCGTGCACGCGGCGAAGAAGCTCCACCTCCACCGGGCCGAGAACACTGCGCCGAGAGGTCAACTCGGGGTCGTTCAGGTCAGCGTCCGCACCGGCGTCGACTGCCGACGCGAAGCGCCGCCAGAGTGGTCCCGGATCCGGCGATCGTCGCGGTGCCGTGACGATGTGGACGTGCGAAGCGTCGATCCCCGCGCCCCAGCGCCGGACCACGTCGAGCAGGTCCTGCATGAGCCAGAACCTGGCGCCTTTCGCCTGGTTGAGCCTGATCTGTTCGACGAACGTCGAGTACAGCATCGGTACACCGCTCTTGACCAGCTCCTGCCAGGACGCAGGGATCACCTCGTCGAGCGCGGTTGCGGTGAGCACGAGGTGCAGCTCGGCCGGCAGCAGAGTCTGGTGGACCTCCGTGGCCTGCTCGGCGTTTGCCACCGACAACAGGTCGTGGGTGATGAGCACATCACCAGGCCACCGGTTGGCCGCTGCCGCCAGCCGGGACCAGGCGGCCTCGGACTGCGTCTCCCCCCCGAGCACCGAGTTCGCGTGTGTCACCTCCCTGGCGGCCGAGCCATGGAGCGCTGCGGTGCCCGGAAGGAGCAGTCCCTGCTCGCGAAGCGATCTCGCACTCCCCCAGGCGATGGACTGCATCTGGGTTGCGCCGCTGCTGCGCGTGCCCACGTGCAGGAAGACGCGTCGTGCCAATCAAGGCCTCCCCTCCTATGGAGGAACGTTATCCGGTCGAGGAGGGTCATCATCACCCGGTCGTGATCACTGACTAGGCTCGCAGGTGGCGGACACGCAGGCGCGCGCTACGGTCCGAAGAGACGAGGAGGCAGCACATGGGTGACGCCTTGGCCGCGAGCCTTGCTGCCTCGGGAGCAGCGCCCGCGTCGCCGCCTGACCTCGCCGAGCTCGTGCACGAGCTGCGGGAGCGGCTCGCGGCCGTTCGGCAGGGCGGCTCGGAGTCGTCCCGAGCGCGCCATGTCGGTCGGGGCAAGCTCCTGGTCCGCGACCGGGTCGACCGGCTCCTCGACCCTGGCTCTCCGTTCCTCGAGCTGTCACCGCTGGCGGCTTGGGGCATGTACGACGACGCGGTGCCGAGTGCGGGCATCGTGACCGGTGTCGGGCGAGTAAGCGGCCGCGAGTGCGTGATCGTGGCCAACGACGCCACGGTCAAGGGCGGTACCTACTACC
>JBOHDU010000196.1:0-7901 GCA_050700615.1 Nocardioidaceae bacterium | reverse complement strand
GAGCTGCCGCGTCCACACGTGGTCGTCTGCCAGCGGGGGAGCGCCGTGGCTGAGATAGGCCACCGGCATCCGCTCGTCGGTGACTGTTGGTGTTTCGGACACGACGCCTCCAAGAAATTGATGCTTCAATCATATCGGACGAGGACCGTGACCCAAGTACGTTCGGGAACTCGTCCGCACGGGCTCACAGCAGCTCGCGATACAGCGCCACGGTCTGGTGTGCGATCGCCGACCAGTCGAAGTGCGACACGGCGCGTGCCCTTCCGGCCATGCCCATGGCGTGAGCACGGGCAGGGTCAGCCGCCAGGCTGTTCACTGCCGAGGCGATGCCCGCCTCGAACCGCTGCGGATCGGTGGGGTCGTACGGCACGAGCAGTCCGGTCTGTCCGTCCGCGACGACCTCGGGAATGCCGCCGACGGCACTGGCAACCACCGCCGTTTCACAGGCCATGGCCTCCAGGTTGACGATGCCCAGCGGTTCGTAGATGGACGGGCAGACGAAAGCCAACGCGTGGGTCAGCACCTGCCGTACCTCCCTGCGCGGCAGCATCTCGCTGACGAGCACCACTCCTTCTCGGTCCGCTCGCAGGTCGGCGATGGCCCGATCGGTCTCGGCCTCGAGCTCGGGGGTGTCCGGCGCACCGGCCAGCAGCACGATCTGGACCGCTGGGTCGAAGCCAAGGCCGGCGCGCAGCAGGTGCGGCACGCCCTTCTGCCGGGTGATGCGCCCGACGAAGGCGACGTAGGGGCGGTCGGGTGCCACGCCCAGGCGGGCCAGCACGTCGGTTGCCCGGTCCGGCCGGTAGAGGTCGGAATCGATCCCGTTGTAGATGACGTGGATCCGGTCTTCTGCGATCTCCGGATAGCACCTCCTCACATCCTCGGCCATCCCGTGGCTCACGGCGATGACGGCGTCGGCGGCGAGGTACGCCGTGCGTTCGATCCAGCTCGAGACCCGATATCCACCTCCGAGTTGCTCGGCCTTCCAAGGCCGGAGCGGCTCCAGCGAATGCGCGGTCACCACGTGCGGGACGTCGTACAGCTGCTTGGCGAGGTGGCCGGCCAGGTTTGCGTACCAGGTGTGCGAGTGCACGAGGTCCCGGTCCTGGCACGTCGCTGCCATCGCCAGGTCGGTCGACGCGACATGCAACACCGCGTTGGCGTCGGGGAAGCGCGGGTCCTCCTGAGCGAACGCGAGCGCGCCGTCGCGGGGCTTGCCCATACACATGACCTCGAGGTCGACGAGGCCGCGCAGCTGCCGGGAGAGGAAGTCGACGTGGACTCCGGCCCCACCGTAGACGTCCGGCGGGAACTCTCGCGTGAGCAGTCCGACGCGCATCCCAAGACTGTAGTATCCGCGTCCCGGCGGCGCCGGTGGGTGCGGTCGCCCGGCGAACACACACCCGGATCGCCGCATCCGGGCGAGCAGTCTCTGTCGCAGAGTCCGGAGCGGCGTGCCCACTGACGCCTGTTGTCGGGCGGCCGACGAGGCAGCGGCAAGCCGCCCAGGGTCGCAGTAGGGTCCAGATATGGTCAGGCCGAGGGTCCTTGCGATCGTGCTAGCGGGCGGCGAGGGGAAGCGGTTGATGCCGCTCACCCTGGACCGCGCCAAGCCTGCCGTGCCCTTCGGAGGGAGCTACCGCCTGATCGACTTCGCACTGTCCAACCTCGTCAACGCCGGGCTGGTGCGGGTCTGCGTCTTGACGCAGTACAAGTCGCACTCGCTCGATCGACACATCTCGCTTACCTGGCGGCTGTCGCCGTTGCTGGGTGGCTACGTCACGACCGTTCCGGCGCAGCAGCGGCTCGGCAAGCAGTGGTTCCTCGGCAGCGCAGACGCGATCTACCAGTCGATGAACCTGATCAGGGACGAGCAGCCCGACATGATCGTGGTCTTCGGTGCCGACCACGTCTACCGGATGGACGCCGCTCAGATGGTCGATGCCCACGTAGACTCCGGCGCCGGGGTCTCCGTCGCAGGGATCCGGGTGCCGCGCAAGGACGCGGACCAGTTCGGCGTGATCAAGACCGGCGAGGACGGCGTGCAGATCGCGGACTTCCTCGAGAAGCCGGCAGACCCGCCCGGCCTCGTCGACAGTCCCGACGAGTCGTTCGCGTCGATGGGCAACTACGTCTTCACCGCCGACGCCCTGGTCGAGGCGCTGCGGCGGGATGCCGACAACCCCGAGTCGCGTCACGACATGGGCGGCGACATCATCCCGATGCTGGTGCGCGACGGTGACGCGGCCGTCTACGACTTCAAGCGGAACGAGGTCCCGGGTGCGACGGACAAGGACCGCGACTATTGGCGTGACGTCGGGACGCTGGCGTCGTACCACGAGGCGCATCTCGACCTGGTGTCGGTCGAACCGGTCTTCAACCTCTACAACGACCAGTGGCCGATCTTCACGTCGCACCCGCAGCTCCCCGGCGCGAAGTTCGTGGAGAACGCATCGGCCGACGACTCGATCGTGTGTGCCGGCTCGATCGTGTCGGGGGCCGCGATCAGCAGCTCGGTGCTGGGCAACAACGTCTACCTGTCCACCGGTGTCGAGGTCGACCGGAGTGTGGTCATGGACAACGTCAAGGTAGGGCCCGGCGCCCAGATCCAGAACGCGATCATCGACAAGAACGTGATAGTCCCCGACGGGCTGAAGGTCGGCTTCGACAGGCAACACGACCTTGAGCTGGGGTTCACCGTCAGCGAGCAGGGGATCACCGTGATCGGCAAGGACCACGTGATCGCAGGGGACTACACCGGCGCAGGATGACGTCGTGAGCGGATCGCATAGGGTGCACCCATGTCGAACCGCAGGAACGCGTCGGGCAACGCCGCCCTCGGCAGTCGTCGGTCGCGGTTCAACTCGTACCAGATCGGTGGCGTGGTGGCGGTCATCGCGATCGGCGTTCTGGGTCTCGTGCTGGCCCTTCACAGCACCGGCTCGACCACCCCGCTCGCCGGTGCCTCCTCCGGCTGTGCGAAGCCGCCCGCCCCGCCCACGCGCGTCCAGTCGTTCAGCCATGCACCGAGCATGTCGCTCGCGCAGGGCACTCGCTGGACGGCGACCGTCTCCACGAACTGTGGAGACATCGTGTTCGACCTCTACGGCGACAAGGCACCACAGACTGTCTCGTCGTTCCTGCAGCTGGCCCGCGCCGGGTACTGGTCGGACAGTCCCTGTCAGCGGTTGACCACGGCGGCCTCCGGGATCTACGTGCTGCAGTGCGGTGACCCGACCGGAACGGGCCGGGGTACACCCGGATATGGGTTCGGAATCGAGAACGCCCCGGCCGACGGGAACTACCCCGCCGGAACTCTCGCGATGGCGCGGACCAGCGACCCGAACAGCAACGGCGGCCAGTTCTTCGTCGTCTACAAGGACACCAAGCTGCCCACGACGGGCGGCGGCTACTCGATCTTCGGCCGGGTTACCAAGGGGATGGCCATCGTCGACGGGATCGCGCGGCAGGGTGTGGCCAATTCCATCGGGCCTGGAGACGGGGCGCCGGCGAAGCCGATCAGCATCCTCAAGATCGCGGTCGTCAAGAACGCGGCGTAGCCCAGGCCGGCCCGGATCCCGCATTGCCGGCCCGTCAGGATCGGCGCGCGAGCACCAACGTGTCGAGCGCCACGCCCGCATCGGTGGATCTTTCGACGGTGGTGGCGGTCTCGACATCGACCCCGGGCAGCGTCGAGAGGGTGTTTCTCAGATGCTCCGGCGAGTGCAGTCGGGTGATGTCCCGAGGCCCACCGACACCGTCGGCGAGATTACGTCGGTCATGCCCCACGATGAGCAGGTGACCACCTGATCGCAAGGCCCTCGCGGCTTGCAGCACGACGGGGTCGAGATCCGCGTCGGTGACCTGCAGGTAACAGATCAGGCTCAGATCGACGCTGTCAGGGGAGAGCTCGAGCGATCGCACGTCATGCACCGCCCAGGTGAGACGACCGGACGTCTCTGCCGGCAGGGCCGCAGTGAGCTCACCGGCGCGGGCGATGGCCGCTTCGGAGTAGTCGTAACCGGTGACGGTCCAGCCCAGCCTCGCCAACCAAATCGCGTTGCGCCCCTCGCCGCAGGCGAGGTCGACCGCCGCGCCCACCGGAAGGCGCTCGCACTGCTCTCGCACGAACTGGTTGGGCCCGACACCCCACACCAGGTCGGCGCCGCGATACCGCTCATCCCACTCCTTGGCCTCCATGTGTCGAGGCTATCCACCCGCTCGCCCAGGGGTCTACCGGACTTGGCTCCGGAGCAGCTGCTCGAGCTCGGCGCCGGGGTCCGTGGTGAGACCGCCATGCACCGGTCCGGGTCGCACGACCGTGCTCCGGGGTGCCGAGACGAACCCGAACCGGGTGCCACGGGGAGCCTCGGCCGGCGCGCCGCCAGCCGGCTCGCCGGCGCAGACGGCGCGGATGGAGTCCAGCGCACCTCGAACGGCGTCGATGTCGAGATCCGGCGACAGACATCGCAGCCGCTCGGGGTTGACGTCCCAGACGGCGGCCAGGAAGTCGCGGGCCTGGCAGTAGACCACCACACCAACGTTGACGAACTCGTCGCGGTCCGCGCGCGGAACGCACCTGATCACGACGTACTGGAAGCCGAACCGGGTCGCGCTCACGCGGCAACCTCCTGTGGCAGCCACGCCGCCCGGTTTCCGAGCCGAGCCAGCAAGAAGTCCACGTAGGCGCGACGTAGCTCCGCGACCCCGTTCACACCCGGCGGCGGCACCAGCCAGCTCTCGGGCACCTCCTCGAGCACCTCGGCGAGCAGGCCCGGAGTGACCAACGCGGCGAGCTTGGCGTCGGTCTCGGGCAGCCAGCCGGCGAAGGACCGCATCACGTGCGTGGTCGCGTCGTAGGGCTGTGCGGCGAAGCGGGACGCCGAGCCGATGCCGCCGGACCACGCGTGCTGGAAGTAGAGGCATGCACCATGGTAGATGCACCAGACATCACCGTGCCACACCAGCAGGTTGGGGTTGCGCCAGCTCCGGTCGACGTTGGCGACGTAGGCGTCCAGCCAGAGGATCGTGGCAGCCACGGCCGGCTCGGGCACCTGGCTCGCGTCGTAGCCGAACGCTCCCGGCAGGAAGTCGACCGCGAGGTTGAGGCCGAGACTGGCGTTGAGCAGATCCTGCACCTCCTCGTCCGCTTCATATCGGGCGATGGCGCTGGCGAGTTCGATCGCGCGCAACTCCGGCACGCTCAAGCCGAGTCGCCGGGCCAACTCGCCGACGATCACCTCGGCGACCAGCGCCTTGAGCCCTTGCCCGGCACCACGGAACTTCACCACGTAGGTGCCCAGGTCATCAGCCTCCACGATGCCCGGAAGCGAACCGCCCTCACGCAGTGGCGTCACGTACCGGGTCGCGGTGATGAGTGGCAGCACCTCAGCAGACTAGACGAGTCACCGCCGGCGGCTCGTACGCTGCGCTCTCTCGAGGGTGCGCCCAGGACGGGGACCGTCACTTGGGGGATGGCGAGTCGGCAGCAACGCTGCCGGCACGCAGCAGCGCGATGGCAGCCACCAGGAGGACGAAGGCAGCCAGGGTCACGGCGGCAGTTCCTGCCAGGTCGGCTTGGTGCACCAGCCACGACAGCCCCCACACTCCGGTTGTCGTGACGGCGACGGCGACGACCTGCCGCCCCCACATCAGCCAGACCGGACGTCGGATGCGCGCGGCGGAGGTCGTGCTCGCAGCCAGCGCCAGCGCGGCGTGGAGCAGCAGAAAGGCCCAGGCGGCCACGAGGGTCCACCAGGTGTAGGAGTTCGTGACGCTGGAGATCCACATCAGGGCCAGGACGGCGAACAGCAGCAGCCCGCCGTGGCCGTCGGGGTGGAGGAGCGTGACCGTTCCCAGCACGACCACGAGGACATACCACTGCCAGGACACAGTGCCGGCAACGTCGGCCGCCGCGATGGTCAGCACGATCGCGACCAGCCCGACCGCGACAGCGACACGAGGCGACCAGGCCGAGTCCCTCGTGAGCAGAGTCATCGGAGCACCCGATGCGGCGCTCGCGCCCTGCGCTGCAGGTCGCGGAGCACGAGGTCGAGACTTCCCGGCCCGTGCCAGCTGACGATCGGCACCCCGGCGGCGGTGACTCGACGGATCTCCATGCCGCGTTCGAGCCGGCGGATCCGCCAGGCCAAGGCGACGTCCGGGTCGGTGTCTGACGCCATGGACGTCGGCAGCGTGTCGATGACGATGACGGCAAGCCCGCGTTGCGACAGCACGACGGCCTGCTGCAGCGGCGCGGACGAGACGGCGGCGGACAGCATCACGACCAGCGAGCCGACGCCGATCCGGCGGGTCGCCTGCGCTAGGTCACCGCGGCTCTGGCCCGGGGTCACCGAGGCCAGGTGATCGAGGAGCCGCCGCAGTTGTTGCTGCCCCGACGCCGCCTCGAGCCGGATGCTCGAGGACGCTCCGAACACCCGCAGCCCGACCCGGTCTCCATGATGCAGGTAGTGCTCGCCGATCGCCCCAGCCGCGCGCATCGTGAGGTCGAGGCTGCTCTGGGCGCCGTCGACCCCGCCACTGTCGCCGACGTCGTTGCTTGCGTCGACGATCAACATGACCTGGGTGTCCTGGTCGGCATAGGTCGAGGTGACGTGCAGCTGCCGGGTGCGCAGCGACACCGGCCAGCTGATCCGCCGCAGCCGGTCGCCGACGTGAAACGGTCGGATGGTTGCGAACTCACTCCCGTCGCCTTGGTGCGCGGAGCGGTAGAGGCCGACCAGCCCCACCGGATGGGGCGCGGGCGCCTTCGAGTCGAAGACTGCCGGCAGCGGCAAGGTGGTCAGCGTGCGTGGCTGGACAGGGATGGGCCCCCACCGGAAGGCACCCCACTCGCTGGTCATGATCACGACGGCTCGCCCGACCGGCCGCTTGCCCCATCGTGTCGACCGGAACGTCAGCCGGAGCTCGATCGGAGCCTCGTGGTCCGGCGCGGCAGCGGTGACCGCGCCCAACGGAGGCCGCATCTCCGCCCACAACGGGCGGGCTGCGATCAGGGTGGCTTGGGGCGCACCACGCATCCGGCTGACTCTGAGTACCCAGGTGAGGGACTGACCCTCGCGAAGCACCGGGAGCGTACTTGGGCAGGTCACGTCCGGTGCCCCGCGCGGACGGTTGAGCACGGACCAGGCGCTGATGATCGCGAGGGGTGTTGCCAGCAGAAGTACGTCGGGGCGATGCGCGGTCACGGCCAGGACCAAGAGAGCGGCCGCGATGGTCGCGCTGCGGACATGGGCTCGGGTGGGCTGCCACCCCCCAGGCCCGGTCATCGGGGCTCTGAGGTCCGAACGACTTGCTGTGCGGACGGCGCCGGCACGTTCGCCAGCACGGACGCGACGACGGATGCTCCGCTCACGTTGCTCATCCAGAGCTCGGGCTTGACAGTGATCCGGTGCGCGAGTGCCGGTTGCGCCACCGCCTTGACGTCCTCCGGCGTGACGTAGTCGCGGCCGCAGACGACGGCGTACGCGCGCGACGCCAGCAAGAGCGCGAGCGAGCCGCGCGGCGACGAGCCGACGAGTACGTGTTGATGCTGCCGGGTCTGGGTGGCCAGCGCGACACAGTACTGGCTGACGGTCTCGTCGACCGTGACCGTCTCCACGGCTGCCTGCATGCCCAGCAGCGTGGAGGGGTCGGTGACCGCGTTCAGGGTCTGCTCCTCGCGTTGGCGCGCCATCCTCCGGCGCAGCACGTCCCACTCCTCGTCCTGGCTCGGGTAGCCGAAGCTCACCCGCATCAGGAAGCGGTCCAGCTGGGCTTCCGGCAGGGGGTAGGTGCCCTCATACTCGACGGGGTTGGCGGTGGCGAGCACGTGAAAGGGCGCCTCGAGGACGAACGTCTGGCCTTCCACGGTGATCTGTCGCTCCTGCATCGCCTCGAGG
>JBOHDU010000195.1:0-2191 GCA_050700615.1 Nocardioidaceae bacterium | reverse complement strand
ATGAGCACGTCAGCGAGCTTGCGAAGCAGTACAAGTCGCTCGTCATCGCCGCCTTGCAGAGTCGCAACGCCTGGCAGGTGATCGACTCTGTGGAGCGGGTGACCGACCCCGACGAGCTCGCCGACCTGGCCGGCTACGCACCGTACCTTTCGAACGAGCAGAAGTGGCAGCTGCTGGAAACCCCTGACGTGGCCGAGCGGCTTACCCAGTTGATCGAGTGGACCAAGGCTCACATCGCCGAGTCCGAGGTCGCCGACAAGATCCGTGGCGACGTCCGCGAGGGCATGGAGAAGAGCCAGCGCGAGTTCCTGCTCCGACAGCAGCTCGCGGCGATCCGCAAGGAGCTGGGCGAGGACGAGCCCGATGGTTCCGAGGACTACCGGGCTCGGGTCGAGGAGGCAGACCTGCCCGACAAGGTGCGCGAGGCGGCTCTGCGCGAGGTGGGCAGGCTCGAGCGGGCCAGCGACCAAAGCCCCGAGTCGGGCTGGATCCGGACTTGGCTCGACACCGTCTTGGAGCTGCCTTGGCAGGTGCGAACGGTCGACAGCACCGACCTGACCGTCGCCCGCGAAGTGCTGGACGCCGATCACCACGGACTCGACGACGTCAAGGAGCGAATCGTCGAGTACCTTGCCGTGCGCGCTCGCCGCGCCGAGCGCGGGCTCGAGATCGTTGGTGGCCGCGGGTCGGGCGCTGTGATGGTGCTGGTCGGACCTCCCGGGGTCGGCAAGACTTCACTCGGGGAGAGCGTGGCGCGGGCTCTGGACCGGAAGTTCGTCCGGGTGGCGCTCGGCGGCGTGCGCGACGAGGCCGAGATCAGAGGACACCGGCGAACGTACGTCGGTGCGCTCCCCGGCCGCATTGTGCGAGCGGTGGGCGAAGCCGGTTCGATGAACCCGGTCGTGCTGCTCGACGAGATCGACAAGGTCGGTACCGACTACCGCGGCGACCCCGCTGCGGCGTTGCTCGAGGTGCTCGACCCGGCGCAGAACCACACGTTCCGAGACAACTACCTCGACCTCGACCTGGATCTGTCCGACGTCGTCTTCTTGGCCACGGCCAACGTCGTCGACACGATTCCGTCGGCTTTGCTCGACCGGATGGAGCTGGTGACTCTCGACGGCTATACCGAGGACGACAAGCTGGCGATCGCGCGCAAGTACCTGCTCCCCCGCCAGCTCGAGCGGGCTGCGCTGAACCTTGACGAGGTCGAGGTCACCGACGGTTCGCTTCGCCAGATGGCATCGGTCTACACCCGTGAGGCAGGCGTCCGCCAGCTCGAGCGGCTGATCGCCAAGGCGCTGCGCAAGGCGGCCACAGCCCTTGCCGGCGGAGCCACCGGACGCGTCGTGGTGGCCGAGGAGAACCTCCGCGACTTCATCGGCCGGCCCCGCTTCACACCCGAGACGGCGGAGCGTACGGCGGTGCCGGGCGTGGCGACGGGTCTGGCCGTGACCGGGCTGGGCGGCGACGTGCTCTTCATCGAGGCTTCTTCGACCGAGGGCCCTGCCGGGCTGACGCTCACCGGGCAGCTCGGAGACGTGATGAAGGAGTCGGCGCAGATCGCGCTGTCCTATGTGCGTGCACACGCGGCTCGGCTCGGGGTCGAGACCGCGCGCCTGGACCACGCCGTACACGTGCACGTGCCCGCTGGCGCGGTGCCCAAGGACGGCCCGTCGGCAGGCGTCACGATGGTCACGGCGTTGACATCCCTCGCGGTGGACCGTCCGGTGCGTGCCGACGTGGCGATGACCGGTGAGGTCACCTTGAACGGCCGGGTGCTCCCGATCGGCGGCGTCAAGCAGAAGCTGATGGCGGCACAGCGCGCCGGGATCAAGGTGGTGTTCCTCCCGGCCCGCAACGAGCCCGACCTCGACGACGTGCCGGCGGAGGTGCTGGCCGAGCTCGACGTCCGCTTGGTCGCCGATGTGGCCGAGATCGTGACGGCTGCCCTCGAGACAGGGGCGGCAGCCGCTACGACCGCCGCCTGACCAGCCGGCGAGCTGCCTCGCGCTGTCCGGCCTCGGGTGGCTCACACGAGGCCGGACAGGCCCCGCTTCGCGAGCTGCTGGGCGATGATGACGCGCTGCACCTCGCTGGCGCCCTCCCAGATGCGCTCCACACGCAGCTCGCGGTAGAACCGCTCGGCCACGTTCTCGCGCATGTAGCCGCGGCCGCCGAAGATCTGCAC
>JBOHDU010000194.1:0-2426 GCA_050700615.1 Nocardioidaceae bacterium | reverse complement strand
CCCCGACGCAGGACCACGGGGGCAGCGCAGATTCCGGTTAGCGTTGGCCGGGCAAGATGCGGCAGTCTTGGGCGACGTACCGTCAGCTTCGACGACCCACGAAGGATCCACAGTGAACCCTCACGTCCTCGACGAGCTCGGGTGGCGCGGCCTCATCGCGCACTCGACCGATCTCGACGCACTGCGCACCGAGCTCTCGGCTGGAGCGGTCTCGGCCTACTGCGGGTTCGATCCGACCGCGCCGAGCCTCCACATGGGCAACCTGCTCCAGATCCTGACCTTGCGGCGTTTCCAAGACGCTGGTCACCGGCCCGTGGGCGTGGTCGGCGGTGCCACGGGAATGATCGGCGACCCGAGGCAAACCAGCGAGCGTCGGCTCAACTCACTCTACACCGTCAAGAGCTGGACGGACGCCATCCGTGAACAGCTCGAGCGGTTCCTGTCCTTCGAGGGCAGCAATGCGGCGATCGTCGTCAACAACTACGACTGGACGGCGAGCCTTTCCACCATCGACTTCCTGCGCGACATCGGCAAGCACTTCCCGGTCAACCGGATGCTCGGCCGAGACGTCGTGCGCACCCGGCTGGAGTCCGGCATCTCCTACACCGAGTTCAGCTACGTGCTCCTGCAGTCGCTCGACTACTTGAACCTCTACCGCGACCATGGGGTGCGGCTACAGACCGGCGGGAGCGACCAGTGGGGCAACATCACAGCGGGCGTTGAGCTGATCCGCCGCGTCGAGGGCGAGCGGGTCCATGCGCTGGCCACGCCGCTTGTGACCAAGACCGACGGAACGAAGTTCGGGAAGACCGAGTCTGACACGATCTGGCTCGACGCCGCGATGACGTCTCCGTACGCCTTCCACCAGTTCTGGCTCAACAGCGACGACGACGACGTGATCGCCCTCCTGAAGTTCTTCACGTTCCGCAGCCACGCTGAGATCGACGAGCTTGCCACCGCCACGTTGGAGAAACCGTTCGTACGCGCCGCCCAGCATGCCCTGGCCGAAGACGTCACATCGCTGGTTCACGGCGAGGCCGAGACCGCCCGCGTCAAGGCGGCGGCTGCGGCGTTGTTCGGGGGTGGCGACCTGCACGCCCTTGACGCAGCCACGCTCGAGGCCGCGATGCGCGAGGCGCCACACGCCGAGCATCCGGGCGGTGGGGAGTTCCCGACGTTCGCGGAGCTGTTGTCGCAGACCGGGCTCGTGAGCAGTCGCGGCGCAGCCCGCCGCACCGTTGACGAGGGGGGTGCCTACCTCAACAACGTGCGGATCGACAGCGCCGACGCCCGCCCCGGAGCCGCCGACCTGCTTCCGGGCGGCTGGTTGCTGCTGCGCCGCGGCAAGCGCAACGTCGCCGGAGTCAAGGTGGGCTGATCGCGATGTCACGGTGGATCGACGAGCTCGAGGGTTTGGCCGCGCAGCGCCTCCCCGAGCCGGTCCAGCGCTACATCCGTCAGGGAGCCGGGGCGGGGGTCTCGGCCGCAGAGGCCACCGAGGCCTGGCGTCAGACACGACTGCTGCCGCACGTGTTGCGCGACGTATCCGCGGTCGCGACGGGCACCACGCTGCTGGGCACGCCCGTGCGTGCCCCGATCGCAATCGCGCCGACCACCTTGTTACGCCACGCCCACGCAGACGGAGAGCTCGAGATGGCCCGTGGCTCGTCAGCGGCCGACACCGTCCTGTGTGTGTCCAGCAACGGCGGGACCCCGTTCACCGACATCGCGTCGACAGGTGCCGCGTGGTGGGTGCAGGCGTACGTGCTCCGAGACCGCGGCCGCACCCGCGAGATGTGCCAACGAGCGGTGGCCGCCTCCGCGCGTGCGGTCGTGCTCACCGTGGATACGCCGATGGTGGGGACCAAGCTTGATGGCGCGGACAGCATCTGGCAGATCACGCCAGACCACTTCCTGCACGCCAACGAGGATCTCCGCTCGGTGTCGCATCTCGGCGTCGAGAAGGCGGCCGACCTGACCGGCGATGATGTCGCCTGGATCGCCGAGCTCACCGGCCTGCCGGTGGTGGTCAAGGGCGTGCTGCGCCCCGACGACGCCGCCGCGGTGATCGACGCGGGAGCCGCCGCCGTCTGGGTCTCCAATCACGGGGGCCGCCAGCTCGACGGTGCCGTCGCGACCCGGAGGGCGTTGCCGGCGGTGGTCGAGTCGGTTGCAGGCCGGGGCGAGGTCTACGTCGACGGTGGCATCAGGCGCGGGGTCGACGTGCTGGCCGCGCTGGCGCTGGGAGCCACCGCGGCCTTCGTGGGACGCCCGACGATGTGGGCACTCACGGTGGAGGGAGCGTCGGGCGTGGGCCGGCTGCTCGACGACCTGCACAACGAGCTGGTCGAGGCGATGATGCTGTGCGGGGCTGCAGATCTCCCCAGCCTGACACCCGACCTGGTGGAGCCGGGCTGAATCACATC
>JBOHDU010000193.1:0-2125 GCA_050700615.1 Nocardioidaceae bacterium | reverse complement strand
CGATCGGGTCTGGCCCGAGTCCTCGACCACGACGGCTCGGCTGGAGCTGGTGAAGCGGCTGCGGCGCAAGGCGGCGTACGACCGCAACCGTCCGCGCGACATCGACGACATCTGACCGGAAAAGGGGGTGCGGTCTACGCATCCTGTTCCTAGCCTTACGCCCATGACCGGTGCAGGGCTGGGCCTGGAGTCGATCGGCTGGGACTCCTCTTGGCGGGAGACGGCCGCGTCGTACGACGTCGCCGGGGAGCCGGGCCGCGTCTCCAGGGTCGACCGTGGGCTCAGCACGGTGCTGACCACGGTGGGGCCGGTCCGGGCGAGCTTCGGCGGGGCAGTGCTGGATGCGATGGCCGCCGACAGCCTGGCCACGCCGTGCACCGGCGACTGGTGCCTGGTGCGGCACTGGTGCGACGGTCCGGTAACCATCGAGGCGGTGCTGCCGCGGCGTACCGCCGTTGTCCGGGCCGACCCTTCTCGCAGCTCGCGAGGTCAGGCGCTGGCCGCCAACATCGACGTGGTGGGGGTCGTCGCCGCCCTGCATCCAGAGCCGAACATCAGGAGGATCGAGCGGCTGCTCGCCCTCGCCTGGGAAAGCGGCGCCGAGCCGATCGTCGTGCTGACGAAGGCGGATCTGGTGAGTGATGCCGACCAGGTGGCCGAAGACGTCGCTGGTGCTGCTTCCGGTCTCTGCGTGCTGTGCACGAGCACCGAGACCGGTGCCGGTGTGGACCGGCTCCGCGATGTGGTCGGTGTTCGCGGAACCCTGGCCCTGATCGGGGCCTCGGGCCACGGGAAGTCGAGCCTGGTCAACGCATTGGCGGGTGCCGACGTCTTGCACACGACCAAGCTCCGCGACGATGGCAAGGGCCGGCACGCGTCCGTACGCCGCGAGCTCGTGCTGCTGCCCGGCAGCGGCGCCGTGATCGACACGCCCGGACTACGCAGTGTCGGGCTGCACGAGGTGGGGCCGGGCTTGGCCTCGACGTTTCGCGACATCGATGACCTGAGCCGGCGGTGTCGCTTCATCGACTGCGCGCACGAGACCGAGCCGGGATGTGCCGTGCTCGCCGCGGTCACCTCGGGGGCGCTGAGTGTGCGGCGGCTCGAGAGCTGGCATCAGCTCCGGCGGGAGGCGGCGGCGATGGCGGCTCGATCCGACGCACGGCGCCGCGCCGAGCAGCACAAGCGGTGGAAGGAACTGTCGAAGCAGGTGCGGACCAGCCACAGGCGAGGCTGAGGCCGGTCACCTCGTGGTCGGATCGGCCGCGTCGCCCTGCCCGGCCCCGATCCGGTCGCTCGCTGCGAGTCCATTGGTGTGGGCCGGTGACCTCGTGGTATGCGTCTGTGGGTTACCAGCGCCGCAGCCGGTGCCGCAGCGGACCGCACAGGCACAACCAGGCGATCAACATGAGCGGAAGCAGCGGCAGGTCGAGCAGGATCGTCAGCGCCAGGATGGCCAGGACTGCCGGCAGCAGCGGCACCCCGCGGGCTGCCCGTCGCCAGTCGCTGGGCAGCCTCCCCGCGACCTGCGGCCCGCGCCACCACGAAGCCTCTGGCTCCGGTGTGGGCAGGTCGGCGAACAGCGGCCGCAGGTCGGATTGGGTGCGTGCCTTGAAGGCCACGTTGGCCCGCTCGTCGTACTCCTCGTGGGTGAGACGCCCCGCCGCGAAGTGCTCGCCGAGGCTACTCACCGCGGCATCGCGCTCGGCGTCTCCGATGCGGATCTCAGGGTTGGGGCTCATGGTTCGTCGTCTCCGTCGGCCAGCAGCGCGTAGAGCTTGCGACGCGCTTCGGACAAGATACCGCGCGCTGCTTCCTGTTGTTGTGGTGTCCCCGCCATGGCGACCTGCCAGACCGCCGGAGCCAGCTGGCTGATCGTCCGCTTGAGATCGAAGGTCTCGTCGCCTGCGGTGGTCTCGTCGAACGCCTGCCAGGTCGCACTGATGTCGTCGGCATGCTCGGCAACATAGGTGTGACCGGCGTCAGTGAGCTCGAAGGCCTTGCGGCCCTCGGCCTCGGTGGAGCGGATCAGGCCTTCGTCCTCGAGCTGCTGGAGGGTGGGGTAGACCGACCCGGGGCTAGGCTTCCAGGCGCCCTGAGTGCGCTCGGCGATCTGCTGGATCAC
>JBOHDU010000192.1:0-10906 GCA_050700615.1 Nocardioidaceae bacterium | reverse complement strand
CCGTACCCCGGTTCGATGCGGGAGGTGCGATGAGGCCGATCGACTACAACACAGAGCAGTACCCGGACTATGCGCGTGGCCGTGCTCTCACCGAGCCGCAGATGCACGCTTGGATCAGTGCTTTTGAAGCCCTGCTGCCCGAGCGGCGCCCGCTGGTGGGGCTGGACGTCGGCTCAGGGACGGGCAGATTCACTCCCGCGTTGGCGCGAGTGTTCGGGCCGGTGACCGGTGTCGAACCGTCGGTCCGCATGCGCGAGACGGCGCAGGCGCAGCCCCTGCATCCCGGTGTGCGATATCTGGCAGGCTCCGCCGAGGACATGCCAGTGCGATCCGGCAGCGCCGACTACGCGCTGATGTTCTTGTCCTGGCACCACGTCCAGGACAGGCCGCGCGCGGTCCGGGAACTGGCGAGGGTGCTCAGGCCGGCCGGACGGCTGCTGATGCGCTCGAATTTCAGCGACCACATACCCCCATCGGGGTGGTGGCTGGAGTACTTCCCGCGCGGGTTCGAGGTGGACGCCTCGATGTTTCAGCCGCTGCATGAAGTGATCGCGACATTCACGTCAACCGGCTGGCGAGTCGCCAGCTTCGGCAGGGTTGTCGAGCCGTCCTCTGGCACCCGAGGTGACATGCTCGAACGACTTCGCCTGCGCACCTATTCGACCTTCGCCCACTTCACCCCCGACGAGCTTGAGACAGGCTTCCGCCGACTGGAGCAGGCCATCGCTGCGGATCCCGACGCACCGGTCCCCGCAGATCCAGCCACCTTGCTCACGCTCGAACGGGGCTAGTGATCCCAAAGCTAGGCCTCGTCGGCCGCGGGGAACGGCACGCCGCGGCCACGATCGACCGTCGCTTGGTCACGATCTTGAGCCTGGTCCCTTTTGCCGCGATGCGCCACCACCATGACCGAGTGTGCGCTGCTCGTACAGCGACTTCGTCACCAAGGTGCTGGCCGTGCGCAGCAGGTTCGTCTCGTGCTGGCGCTGGAGCGGTAGATGGAACCGGTTCGCAGATCCGCGCGTCACAGCGTCATGAGAGTCGGCCAACCGCTGTCTGTGGTGTTGTCGGTTGTCGTTCTCGGGTTGTCCGTGACGCTGACCGGCTGCGCCGAGCAGACGACCAGTCACTCGACAGTGGCCTCCCATGTACAGCGCGCGGGGCTGATGGGCACGCGGTGGACACTGACGCGGGTCAGCGGACCCACCGGGACGTTCGTGGTCTCCCCGGGGTTCGGTGCTGGGCTCGCGGTGACCCGTGAGTACCTGTTGTCCGGTCGAGACGGGTGCGCGGCATTCACGGCGCGCGGACATCCCGCGACCGGCGGCATCACCGTCTCTGACGTCATCGAAACGGCCAATGGAGGTCTGAGCGACCACGGCGTCCTCGATGCTTCTCGGGCGGCCTTCTCCCAAGTGCTCACACCGCACCTGACACGTGTGGCCGTCGAAAACGGGACACTGCGCCTCCGCACGCCGACGTACACCCTGACCTTCGAGGCTGTCGGGTCACGGCCGGCGAGCTAGCGACTCTGTGCAGCCTGCCCACCGTCACGGTGACCACCCTGCCCCTGTTCAACAGCATCCCCGCCACCCGGAAGGCAGCGGTCCGACTGGCAGGGTGTCGGCTGACTCACACTCCAGCTCCGGTCGAGAATCCGCTCCCGGTGTACGCCGCAGCGGGTTGGGACGGCTGCTCACCCCGGCCAAGCAATCTCAGCCCGTCGTGTTCGGACTCGGCAACACCCCAGCCGAAGCTCAGCCGTGACCGGTGCCGCATCGGCGAGCGGACTGCGCAACGATGGGCTATTGGGCAGTGGGGACGATCGGGAGGCCGTGGTGGTGGGACCTGGCGATGACCTCGCCGTCCACGCGAAGCTGGGGGCCGTGTGCTGCGATGTCGTACCCACCTCCGGTTTGGGCTGGCGGCACGCCTTCCATGGTGATTCGGGCCAGCGGGATCCGTTTGCGTGCCTCTGAGACCGCATCGTCGACGGCCTCTGATTCAGGTGTTGGCCAGTACTGCTGTGTGATCGAAGTCCAGATCACGGTCAGTCTGTCCTCGCCAACAGGGTGAGACAGCTGATCGGGCACCCAGACCGAGGCGGGCGCGCGATCCAGAACGACCGGGTGGCCTTGGGCCGTTTCGAGTGCGGCGGCGAGCCGCGCGTGCCTGGCCAGGTCGAAGGGCCATACAAAGGACGTCAGATATCTCGCGTCCTCGGGGCTGGTGGCGTCGAGGGGGTCCAGGTCGCAGCCCCGTCGCTCCAGCACGGTCACCGGCTCCGGGCGAATGCCGGCGGCCTGGGTGTCCAGGACGAGACCATCCTTCTCGCCCCAAGCCCAGCCCTGCCCGAGGATGCGGTAACGATCGACGTTGAGATTGAGGCCGGCCGATGCCCCGGGTTCGAGCAGACGGACTTGGCTGATCCCGTGTCGGCGTACAGCCTCGAACAGCCCGAGCGCCAAGCAGGCCGACCTGCCGACCTCGTTTGTCTGCGGTGCCTTGTCAAGGCCCACCGAAAGCTCGTGAGCGTGGTCTGCCAGGACCGGGCGGAGTGGCTTCCACGCCTCTTCTGCAGGCAGCGAGCCGCCCAGACATGGATAGAACGCGGCCAGTTGGGGCGCCTCGCCTCGGAGCACGATCCGAAAGACTGCGGCCAGCAGGCGCAACTGGATCACCTCATCCCGGGTGGCGTCGAGATGGTGCCGGCAGATCTGTGCTGTTGGTCCTCCCGCCTCCAGATCGTCGGCCAGCTCGTCCAGCAAGACCCCATAGAGGTGTTCGCGGTGACCGAAGTGCGACCGGAAGATCTCCGCGAGGCCACTTACTTCAGAGCCAGCGTCCACCACCCCAGTATCGGCCGTTGAGTGTCGCCAGACTCAGCGGTGGCGCCGTCGGGGGAGTCGCGAACGATTGCCGCGAGTTGCGGTGCTCGACCGAAGCGCTTTGGGAGGGGGCCTCCTTCGAGGCTGGATCCGAACCCTTGCAGCAGGGGAGGATACGTGCGTTGGCTGGTCCGCGGTCACTGCCCGGAACCGGCGGCTCGCTGGGCCTGCGCAATCAGGGCGTTCGCCTGGGCGATCAGTGGCTTGATCCGGTCTGGGTTGATGGGCTGGTTCTTGAATGCCGCTGCTTCCAGCAGCCCGATCATGACCGATCCCAGCCGGTCGCGCGTTGCCCCCAAGACCTCGATCCTGCGTTCGTCCCTGGCGTAGACGTGGTCCTTTCCCGCCGGGCTGGCGATTCCCTCGGTCGCGAGCCTGAGGGTGGCGAGCCCAAAGGGGCCCACCGGCGACTCGATCGAGGTGTACGCATCGCCTAGGCGCCGGTAGCCGGGGGCGGCGAGGGCCGCCGGTAACGCCGAAGGGTCGAGAATCTGGGTGAGCACGCGGCCCTGGTGGACGTAGTCGTCCTTCAGGTGGAGCAGTGCCATCAAAGTGGGCCTCGTGTCTGTCTCGCTGGCCCAAAGTCCGCTCGTTCCGAGGTTCTTGACCCCTGGCCCGACCAAGGCCATCCACGATCGGTTGATGTCCGGAGCGACGTCGCCGTGGTTCCACACATCGGTCTGCAGAGTCTCGCAGTTGGGGGTGGTACAGGTCGTGCCGTCCGCCGAGAGGTAGAAGTCGGGTTTGGCGAACAAGGTGAAGGTGGGCGTCCGGGCCGGGTCAGAGGTGACCATGTGCAGCACCTTCAGCTCGAGCGGATCGGCCAGGTAATGGGTCAGCTTCACCGTTTTCCCCTGGTAGGGGTCGGCGGCGGTGAGGCGGGCCAGGGCACGGCCGAATGCTCGGACGGACGGGGCGGTCCGCCGTGGCTGGCCGTTGAGGTAGACGAAAGGCGCCGAGTCGTCGTGCACCGTGAACGGTGTCGTGATGTTCTGTTGCTTCGCCAGAAGCCCCTGCAGGTTGAGGCCGACCTCGCCCAGCTTGCTGTAGGAGCAGGCGACGGTCACCCCGTCGCAGTTGGCCGGGGAGGGCTTGGACCCGACGTAGTGGTCGTTCTCGTCCTCGCCGAACACGAACAGGGTGTTGGTTGGGTTGATTCCATCGGCTGCCAGGCGCTCGAAGAAGGTGGCGAGGGCCTGGTTGTAGGCCCGCAGTTGGGCCTCGTAGGTTGGTTCGCCCGGGCCCATGCCGTTGCCGGTCTGGGCGTTGTCGTGCGCGTCGGTGAGGTAGGTGTAGGTGACGGGAACTCCGTGCTCCTGCATATCCAAGGTGTAAGCGAGGGCGTTGACGGGCTGCATGCTGTCGTAGCCGGGGAACCCCCGCACTCCGTTGCTGTCGGTGATGATCTGGCCGTTCAGATTGGTGAGCGGGCCGGCCGGGCTGAGTTCGTGGTCCAGGTACTTGGCCCCGAACACGGCTCGGTAACCCTGGTAGCCACCGGGTTCAGCGGGTAGCCGATCGGCCACCGGGCGTGGGTTGTCGGCGCAGAAGCTGCCGGCCTTGGTGCAGTGGACGGCCAGTCCCTCGAACTTCGTCTGGGTGGGGTAGTTGGGATTGGCGGCGTCTTTCGCCTCAGGGGAGTTCTGTCCGAAGACGAGAGGGACGTCGGGCTCGGCGTTCTCGATGTCGAGGTTGGCCAGAGCCACCTCTCCGACGTTGCAGCCGGCCCGGGTGAAAGGCACCCACGGCGCCGGCGCCATACTGCCGGGGGCGTCGACCAGGTTGGGTGTGTGGTCGGGGCCGAGCCCGGTGGCGGTGGTGTAGCTGTCCACCGGGTCGGTCCAGTACCCGAACGAGCCGGCGGTGTCTGTCGTACCGTCGGGCCGGTAATAGAGGTAGCTGTTGGCCTCGGGGATGCCATGGTTGTCGCCGTACACGCCGGTTTCCGACGTCACGAGGTCGTCGGCGGTATGTGCGATGAGGGGCGTTTGATCGTTGTCGAGGACGGTGCCGTAGCGCTCCAGGAAGTTGTGCAGGGCTGGCATCTGCTGGATATCCGAAGGGACGTTCGGATTGTCCCTGGTGAAGTGAGTGTTGTCGAACTGGATGTAAATGACGTGCTTCACGGTGCCCGAGGCCCCCAAGGCGCACGTCGAGCCGGACGGTGCCTGTGCTGGAGGAGAGGCCTGCGCCGGTGCTCCGGTGGCTGGCATCGCCGCCAAGAGCGCTCCCGCCAGCGCGTACGAACACCCTGCTGCGGCCAGCCGACGCCGACCGCGACGAGTTAGCAACATTGGCCCTCCCTGTTCGGAGCGATCTAGCGTTGAAATTACTCCCGGTCGACGCGCAAGGCCAGACCCCGGCACCAACGATGCCGGAGCGCGGCGTGTCCGTCTCTGGCGAGGTTGGCCCGTTGTGGGCGGCGGTAGCGTTGCTGGCTACTCGGTCGGCTTGATCGCCGGTTTGGGCGAGGAGGTGTGGGATGACGACGGTGGTGTTCGATCTCGGCGGTGTCGTGGTGGTCTGGGACCCGGTGCCGGCCATCGCCGCGGTCGTCGGGCAGGAGCGCGCCGAGCATTTCGTTCACGGCGGCGAGTTCGACTTCGCGTCGTGGAACCACGCCCAAGACGCTGGAAGGTCGTGGAAAGATGCTGAGGCAGTGGCCACGGCGAGCCACCCGGAACTCGCCGAGGAGATCGCCGCATACCGGCCCAACTTCGCCCTCTCGCTGCGGGAGCTGGTCCCAGGAACGGTCGGGATCCTGCGCGCTCTGCATGACCGCTGCATACGGCTGGTCGCGCTGACGAACTGGTCGGCCGAGACGATCCACCACGGGGTAGCAGTGTTCCCCGAGGTCTTTGCTCTTTTCGACGACGTCATCGTCTCCGGAGCGGAAGGCGTCGCCAAGCCTCAGCGGGAGATCTTCCAGGTCCTGACGCGTCGGCTTGGGCACCCGATCGACGGTGTGTTCTACGTCGACGACAACCTCAGCAATGTCGAGGCCGCTCGCTCCGCTGGCATGGACGCAGTCCACTTCACCGACGCCGCCACCCTACTCCAGCAACTCCAAGGACGCCGCCTCCTCGACGAGCCCGGAAGCCATCCGACCAACTGCACTTGCGGACGGCCGCGGTAGGCACGCACGCTGTCCGCGGCAGGCACTGATCCGGCGTCCCTGGCTCGCCATGGTCAAACGTGGCGTCGTGCCACCTTCACCCTGCCTGACCAACGCACCACAACCATGCCGCGGTTGGGCATGGCGGCGACCGCTTCACGGTCATGCCGCCGTCTGGCGCTGCCAGAGAGTCGAGCAATGCCTACTCCAGGTTGATGCCAAGCTCACGACGCCAGAGGTCGAGGGAGGCTTGTTCGAGCGCCCTGGGCCATGGCTCATCGAGGGTTGCGGCGAGACGACGGCCACGTGTGAGGTACTCCCGGGCGATGGCTGTATGGGCGTCGATCAGCTGCCCGGGGTCCGAGCCGATGGGTGGGAGCGCCCGTAGGGCTGCGATCTGCTCCGCAGTGAGGTAGCGATTCAGCCGTTTGGCTCCGTCGGTCTTCCGGACGCCGTTCTCGGCGAGCATCAGCGGGATGAGAAGGGAGTCCCTGAAGCCGGCGGCGCCTTGGCCGAGGACCAGCCACTCTCCTCGATGGATCACGGTGACGGTAACCCCCATGAAGTAGAGATACAGCCGGATCTGATCGTGCGGGAGGTAGGGCTCACCAACCATCTGCTCGGCGGACGCGGGGATTTCGCGCACGAGACCCTTGGGGTCAAGCAGCACCCGGGTGGGGAAGACATCCTGGGAGAAGCCCCGGCTCCCATGAACGATGACGTCGACGTGCACCCAATCGGGCGTCACGAAAATGAAGCCACCCGGCACACCCGGAATCTCGTCGGCCAACACCGCAGGCATCGATCGAGCAAACCAATCGGCGATGCCCCTTCCGAACTTCTCGGGGTCAGCCACGAGTAGGTGCAGGTCGATGTCACTCCAATCATCTGCTGTTTCCCGCGCAAGCGAACCCCCTACCCAAGTGGCCAAGACCCCCATGTCGTCCTCGCAAGCGGTGACCAGGGCGGTCAGGGAGTCTCGCAACCGGGCCGGGATCCACTGGTTGTCCACGGTCGTCACCTTAGGCTCGCAGGATCCCGCACGGCATCCGTCACCGAAGGATGGTCGTCGGGTCGCAGGATCCCCCACGGCATCCGCCACCGAAGGAAGGTCGCCCGGTGGTTGACTGGTTCGATGCCAGCGACCACGCGTGAGCCGAACGGTCAGGTCGAGCTCGGCCGGGCGCGGGAGCGGCGCTGGTGGGTGCGCGGACGCCGGGTCCGCTCCCTCGAGCGGGCGGGGAGGTTCGTCGACGACGTGGGCTTCGCGCTGCTCTTCCCGTCCGAGCGAGTGCTCGTCCCGTCCTTGTGGGAGGCAGTGGCCGGTGGGGACGCCGAGCCGTTCGCGACGGGGATGGACCTCGACGAGCAGCGCGTGTGGTCGTGGAAGGACGAGCTCCCGCGCCGAGGTCTTGCCTGGTACGGCAATTTGGTCGCCGGCCGCGGCTCGTTTTTGTCGCCGTCAATGCTGCGGTGGCTCTACCCGGGGTGCGGCGGGACCAATGACCACACCGGCCTGGACCTGTCTCCGACGGCGCACGAGATAGCCACGGCCCTGGCCGACGGACCGGCCCCGAGTGCGACACTTCGCGCGCTGATCGGGGACCGCGGACGCTACCAACGTGCTGCGGTCGAGCTGCAACACCAGCTGCTGGTCACCACCGCCGGGGTGCAGGAGCAGGCCTCCGGATGGCCGTCGGCTGTCCTTGATCTGACGTGTCGAAGGTTCGACGTAGGCGCAGGACAGGATCACCTGGCCGCCGCGGAGATGTTCATTGGCGTGGTGCTCGACGCCTCGGCCCGCGACCTGGCGCACACCTTTCGTTGGCCGCTCGGCAAGGCACGCGGACACCTCGACGTGCTCGCCTCCTCTGCCCGTGCGGTGCAATCCGGCAACCGCTATCTGGCTCCCTCGATCGCCGGCCACCTACGCTAGAACGCCAGCGGGTACGGGCGGGTGAGGTTCGGCTGTTCGTGGGCAGTGCGCGACCCGCGTGATCGACAACCGCGAGTCCCCCTGGACGCTCGTGCCGCGATGAGGTACGTCATACCGCAGCCGCCGGTCGCTCGCCACAGCCTTTCCGGTCCGTCGTTTCCGAGTGGGCGCGGGCTCGGCGTCGTCGTAGGCTTGCAACATCGCCGAGAAGTTCTGTCTCTCCCCGCGCTCGACCCTGTCGGTGCGGGGAGCATGTCTATCGAGGAGGTCCGACGATGAGCTTCTTCGGTGCGCCGAGCGATGCGGTCCGGTTGCCGAGCGGAAGGCCCATGCCGCTGCTCGGTTTCGGCACCTGGCGGCTGACCGGCCGCACAGCACACGTCTCGGTCAGCTCAGCGCTGGAGGTTGGCTATCGGCACATTGACACGGCCACGATGTATGGGAACGAACGTCAGGTGGGTGCCGCGCTGAAGGAAAGCCGACTAGCAGTCGACGACGTCTTCCTCACCGGCAAGTTCGCACCGGACCGGTTCGGCAGATACGGGGTGGATCTGCGAGTCCGACCGCGGCGAGCGCGCCCGACACTGGAGCAGTCGCTCGAGTCGTTGGGTGTGCCGCAGCTGGACCTCTGGCTGCTGCACTGGCCGCCCCGCTCCGGTGTCGGCGTGTCGGTCTGGGAGCAGTTCGTGGCGGCGCGGGACGAAGGGCTGGTGCGTGACATCGGGGTCAGCAACTACTCCCTCGAGCAGCTGGACGAGTTGATCGCACGCACCGGCTTGGCGCCCGCGGTCAATCAGATCCGGTGGGGTCCGTCGCAGTTTGACCGGGCGGTGCTGGAGGGGCACCGGGAGCGCGGAGTGGCGCTGGAGGGTTACAGCGGCCTGCAAGACGGAGTGCTGAACGATCCAACCGTGGTGCAGATCGCCCACCGCCTGGGTCACACCCCGGCGCAGGTGGTGATCCGCTGGCACTTGGACCATTCAGTGGCGGTGATCCCACGGTCGCGCGACCCGGAGCACATCCGAACCAACGCCGAAGTAGCAGGAATCCGACTATCCGAATCGGACCGTGCCGCTCTGGATGCCCTCGCTGACTAGCGACGGTGCCCCGAGCGCGTGGCGAGACGACTCAGTCGCTTGAGCGGCCACTGGCATCGCCTGCGCCCCGACCGCCGCACATCGTCTAACGGTTCTCCGCGACGAACTGGCTGGCCGTGAAGGAGGCTCCAGCCGGGTCGGTGAGGACTGCGAAACGCACCCACGGCGCATTCTGCGGTTCGCTGAGCACTGACCCTCCGAGCTCACGGGTACGTACAGTGATCGGGTCCACCTCGTCGACGGCGAAGGTGACGGCCCAATGTGCGGGGGCCCCGTCGCGCGGCAGGATCCTCGCGACGACGTCCTCAAACCCCTCAGGTGCCCCCATCTGCTTCATGCCCGCGCGCAAGCCAGGAATGAGCTGCTCGAGATGGTCGCCGTATCCGGGCAGGGTCCACATGGGTGAGCCGACGTCGATCGTCCTCCAGCCGAACACGGCGCCGTAGAAGGCCTTGGCGGCCTCGACGTCGTCGGTGTGCAGATCGTTGAAGTTCACCGCCCCGTGCTCGTTTACCGCAGCCGAGCCGCGGTGGGATCCGGGTTGCCAGACACAGAAGACCGCGCCTTCGGGATCGGCAAACACGCCCATCCGCCCAGCGTCGAAGACGTCGAACGGGTCGGAGAGCACTTGCCCGCCCACCTCGCGCACGCGGACCGCAGTCTCATCGGCGGACTCAACGCGAATGTAGGTGTTCCACGTCGCCTGCGGTGTCTCGCCGGGCGGCTGCGAGGAGATTGCCGCGACATCTCGGCCGCCGATGCGCGCCATGAAGTAATGCGCGCCCGCGTTGGGCGGCATCGCGTCCTCGGTCTCCCAGCCGAACAGCGCCGTGTAGAACCGAGCGGCCGCGGCCGGGTCGGACTGATTAGTGTCGACCCAGCACGGCACCCCGGCCGGGTAGTCTTCGCGCGTACTCATGACGCCAGGCTACAAGGCGCGTTCGCCGAGCACGTCGGGAGCGCGCAGCGCGTCGCGCCAGCCGAGCGTCTGCTGGTGCGGCGGCACGACGGTTGTTGCCAGGCGGCCGAGCGATGATTCGCGAGCAGCCGCAAGGTCTCAACAGGCGACACGGAGAAGCCGACGGATCGGAGCGTGTCATGGATCAAGCAGTGAACGACTACATCAACGGGCTTGCCCCCGACTGTCAACCCCTCTTCGAGCGCATCCACCGGCTGATCCTTGATGAATGCCCCGAGGCGGGCGTCGGCCTGTCCTACAAGTTGCCCACCTACACGGTCGGAGCCCGACGACTCCACCTCGGCGCGTGGAAGCACGGAGTCTCGATCTATGGGTGGAAGCACGCGGACGACGGGTTCACCGCTCGCCACCCGGAGCTGCAGACGAGCACCGGCACCATCCGACTCCGCGCTGAAGATGCCGCCGCCATCTCCGACGAGGAGATTCGAGGACTCGCTCGAGCCGCCCTGATGACGTGATGACCTCCGGCGTCGAACGAGCGATCCGTTTGTGGCGATCTGGGCGACTCACGGGCGCGCAACGCTACTGAGAGACCGGGCGTTCTGGGGGCGTCCACGCGGGTCGGATCGGAGCACTCGTTAACCCGGGCATCTTCCCTCCTCTCTTGGCCATCCGCGAGTGCGACGTCGTGGTCTGTGGCTAGATGCTTTGGCAACGGGAATGCGGAGACGACGGGCTCGACGGTTCGTGCCGAGCGGACCGGATGAAGCTGTGCCGACACGCATCGATGGAATTGATGCAGGCCTGTGAATGTGGTCTGTTGGTGGATCTGTCCAACGGCGAGAGCCGCCGAGACCGTGACGGTCTTGATGGAACGCCCACAGACGATCGGTACGGACTCAGGTTGAAGGCCATGGAGCCTGACCCGGTATTCCAGACACCTGAGTTCTG
>JBOHDU010000191.1:0-5126 GCA_050700615.1 Nocardioidaceae bacterium | reverse complement strand
TCGTGGGATCGACGTCGAGGGCCATGCGGTGGTGCTGTGGGCGCCGGGCTTCGAGCCGAAGGCGGTCGCCGGGCTGGCATCGACGCGCACCTACCCACTGCGGTCGTCGTTTCGCCCTTCCTACAACATGGCCGTCAATCTGGTGCATCAGGTCGGCAAGGACAAGGCACGTGAGCTGCTCGAGTCGTCGTTCGCGCAGTTCCAGGCCGACCGCGCCGTGGTGGGCCTGGCCCAGCAGGTGCGCAAGGCCGAGGAGGCGCTCGAGGGCTACGCCGAGGCGATGACGTGCGACCGTGGCGACTTCATGGACTACGCCGCCTTGCGCCGCGAGCTTTCCGACAGGGAGCGGGCGCAGTCGAAGCGACGCGGGACCGATCGACGCCAGGTGGCCATCGAGGCGCTGAGCCGACTTCGCGCGGGCGACGTGATCGACGTGCCCGCTGGTCGTTGGTCCGGCCTTGCGGTCGTCGTCGACCCCGGCACCCGGACGAAGGGCAGCGAGGGGCCTCGCCCGCTCGTGGTTACGGCCGATCGGCAGGCCAGACGGCTCTCGGTCGTCGACTTCCCGACCCCGGTCAGTGCCCTCACGCACGTGCGCCTCACCAAGACCTTCAACGCGCGCAACCCGCAGCAGCGGCGAGACCTGGCGGCGCTGGTTCGAGAGCGCACCCGCGACCTGCCACCGGCCGCTCCCGCGGACAGTGTGGAAGCGCCGGAAGAACCGGACGTCGGCCGGCTACGGGGGGCGCTGCGCGCTCACCCGTGCCATGAGTGCCCCCACCGGGAGGACCATGCCCGGTGGGCCGAGCGGTACTTCAAGCTGGACCGGGAGACTCAGACCCTGCGACGGCGGATCGACCAGCGCACGAACACGATCGCGCGGGACTTCGACCGGGTCTGCGAGGTGCTGCTGGAGCTTGGCTACCTCGACGGCGAGCGGGTCACCGCCGAGGGTGCCGGTTTGTCACGCATCTACAGCGAGCTCGACCTGCTCGCTGCCGAATGTCTGCGGCGGCGACTGTGGCAGGGTTTGGAAGCTCCGGCCCTGGCCGCCGTGCTGTCGGCGCTCGTCTTCGAGTCCCGCAACCCTGACGACGCGGGCAGACCCCACCTGCCCGGCGGCGCCGTGACACGAGTCCTGGAGCAGATGGTGCACGTGTGGGGAGAGCTTGAGGCGATCGAGCGCGACCACCGGTTGAGCTTCCAGCGCGAACTCGACCTGGGGTTCGCGTGGGCTGCCTACCGTTGGGCCGGCGGCGCTTCGTTGGAAGACGTCCTGCTCGACGTCGAGCTGGCACCGGGCGACTTCGTCCGCTGCGTGAAGCAGCTGCTGGATCTCGCCGAGCAGGTCGCTGCCGCCGCCACCGACGCTGCGCTGCAGTCGACAGCACGAGAGGTGCTGCGCAGCATGCGGCGCGGCGTCGTCGACTACTCCGGGGATCTCTGAGCGACGAGTGCATCATCCGTGCGTCGAGATCGCCTCGATCGCACGGGTCATCGAGGAGCCGAGCTCGTACCGCTTCGACAGGGCTTCGGCTTCGGCGATCTGATCCGGCGTCAGGTCGGGCAGCCGGGGGTCGGCATCGGGCAGGTCGGCAGCCCTGGCCACCTCGACCACCACAGGTGCCACCGCCAGGTAGTCGGTCGATGCCAGCAGCTTCGCACGCACTCCGCTCGACAACGTGCTGCCCGGATCTGCTGCCGCGGTCACGACCCCGGCCAGGTCGCCGTAGCTCTGCAGCAGGCTCGCGGCCGTCTTGTCTCCGACGCCCTTGACCCCGGGCAACCCGTCGGACGGGTCACCGCGCATGACCGCGAAGTCGGCATACTGCTCGGGCAGCACGCCATACTTCTGGACCACCACCGAGTCTGTGACGACCTCGAGGCGGCCGACACCACGGGCCGTGTAGAGCACCCGAACCTGGCGGGAGTCGCTGACGAGCTGGAACAGGTCACGGTCGCCGGTGACGATGTCGACCGGCTGTGTGGCCCGGGCAGCCAACGTGCCGATCACGTCATCGGCCTCGCACTGGGGGGCACCGATCACGGCGATGTGGAGCGCGTCGAGAACCGCACGGATGATCGGGATCTGCACGACCAGAGGGTCGGGCGTCACCTCCACGTCAACGCCGTCGGCCACGACCCGGACGACGCGATGGGCCTTGTACGTCGGGATGAGGTCGACCCGCCACTGCGGGCGCCAGTCGTCGTCCCAGCAGCAGACGAGTTCGGTCGGCTCGTAGGCCGTCACCAGCCGCGCGATGAAGTCGAGGAGCCCACGCACGGCGTTGACCGGGGTGCCATCGGGCGCGTGCATCGTGTCGGGGATCCCGAAGAAGGCGCGGAAGTAGAGCGAGGCCGTGTCCAACAGCATCAGGCGCGAGGTCATCCGCCGATGATGCCATGCCCACGTGACCGGCTGCCGGTCGTCCGGGCCGTTGTGACGACGCAAGAGCTCCACACTGCTGATGCGTCCAAGACCTGCCCGGGCTCGAGCGTCACCCCAACCCGTGACCAGTGAGCACTAGATTGTGCGTATGACTGCCGATCTCGCCGGCCGGGTGGCACGGGTGCAAGCCGCACTCGTGGCGCGCGGCATCGATGCCCTCATCGTCAGCCCCGGCCCCGACCTGCGCTACCTGACGGGATATGACGCGATCCCGCTCGAGCGACTGACGGTGCTGGTGGTGGCTGCCGACGGCGACCCAGTACTGGTTGTGCCGAAGCTCGAGGTCGCCGAGGCCGAGCGATCGCCGGCCGGCCTGGCGGGTATCTCGATCCTGACGCACGAGGAGACCGACGACTCGCACGCTCTCGCGGTGGCGATGATCACGTCCGCCCAACGCGTCGCGGTAGACGACCACATGTGGGCGCTGCGGTTGTTCCAGCTCCAGGCGTCGATGCCGGCGGCGGTGTTCACCTCGGCGGGTGGCCTGCTCACGGGGCTCCGGATGCGCAAGACGCCCGACGAGGTGGCGGCCCTGAGGTCCGCCGGAGCGGCCATCGACCGTGTGCACCTGCGGATGTCGGAGTTCCTGCGGGTCGGTCGCACCGAGCGGGCGGCGGCCGAGCTCATCGGGGCAGCCATCATCGAGGAGGGGCACGCGCGGGTCGACTTCGTGATCGTCGGGTCCGGTCCCAACGGCGCGTCTCCGCACCATGCGGTCTCGGATCGGGTGGTCGAGGCGGGCGACAGCGTGGTCGTCGACATCGGGGGTACGACGCCTGACGGCTACTGCTCCGACTCGACCCGGACCTACGTCGTGGGCGGCCACCCGGTAGCCGAGGTGCGCGACTACTACAGCGTGTTGCGGGAGGCTCAGCGCACCCAGTGTGACCACGCCGCACCGGGGGTGACGGCCCAGTCCGTCGACCGGGTAGGCCGCGCCATCATCGCCGACGCAGGTTACGGCGAGAACTTCATGCACCGCACCGGGCACGGCATTGGGCTCGAAACCCATGAGGAGCCCTACATCGTCGAAGGCAACGAGCTGGTGCTCGAGCCCGGCATGGCGTTTTCCATCGAGCCGGGGATCTACCTGGCGGGTCGCCACGGCGCCAGGATCGAGGACATCGTCGTCACCACTCATGACGGCATCGAGCGGCTCAACTCCACTCCCCGCGACCTCCTCGAGCTGGCCGGCTGATGGCAGAGCGGTCGATCGAGGATGTAGACCGGCTTATCTGCCGGCTGCTCGCGGCCGACGGACGCATGTCGTTCACCGACCTGGGCAAGGCGACCGGCCTGTCGACGTCGGCGGTGCACCAGCGGGTCAAGCGGCTCGAGCAGCGTGGTGTGATCCGCGGCTACTCGGCCACGATCGACCTGCGCGAGGTGGGCTTGCCGCTGACGGCGTTCATCTCGATCAGGCCGATCGACGCCTCGCAACCCGACGACTCACCCGACCGCCTCGCCGAGATCAGCGAGATCGAGGCTTGCTACTCGGTGGCAGGCGACGAGTCCTACATTCTCAAGGTCCGGGTCGGCGAGCCGAGCGACATCGAGGCCCTGCTCGCCCGGATCCGACAGGCGGCCAATGTCTCGACGCGTACGACGATCGTGCTGTCGATCCCGTACGAGCACCGGCCCCCCGCGCTCTAGCCAGCCCGGATACGGTCGGGTGTCGAGCCAGGGACCGCCTGGCAGCTGCGGTCGAGCCCGGGGTGTTGCCAGGGGTTCAGAACGCGAGCGCCTTCTGCGCCTCGGCCGCCTCCCGTGACGCCCTGGCGGCATCTTCGGCTGCGACCAGGTGGTCACCGGCGTGCTGGCTCCACCAGTCCTGGCCGGACGGGGGGAGTGAGTGGATCGGGTCGTAGTACTCGTAGGTGCGGGTGAGCGCGTCGGCGTCGTCATGCTCGATCGAGGTGCGGTAGTTCTTGGTCCAGTAGGAGATGCCGCGGTCGCGGTCGTAGGACTCCAGCTGGTGCACCCACCGCTTGCCCACGAACGGCACGTCGCAGACGATGCGCGGCGTGGCGAACCCGGGCAGGTAGCCCATGAGTCCGTGCTGCAGGTCCTGCGCGCGGGCCACCGAGACGCGCCAGTGCTCGCTGAACGGGATCATGTCGCACATGTAGAAGTAGTAGGGCATGATCTGCGCCCCGTCGAGCAGCCGGAAGCACAGGTCGAGCAAGGTGTGCGCGTCGTCGTTGATGCCACCCATCAGCACGCCCTGGTTGCGGACGTCGCGGATCCCTGTGTCGAGCATCGCTCGGGTGGCCTTGGCGACGAGCGGGGTCACCGAGTTGGCGTGGTTGACATGGGTGTGGATAGCGATCGACGCGCCGCGCTGGCGAGCTTTGGTGGCCAACCGCTCCATGCCGGCCCGGACCTCGTCCTGCAGCCAGTGCTGGGGGAGCCCCATCAGCGCCTTGGTGGCCAGTCGGATGTCGCGGATGTTCTCGATGTCGAGAAGCGCGTCGACGAAACCCTCGAGGCGCGGGAAGGGCATGTTGGCGACGTCACCGCCCGAGACGACCACGTCACGCACGCTGGGCGTGGACCGCAGATAGCCGAGCATGGCCTCGAGCCGGTCGACCGGCTTGAGGTCGAACTTGAGCTTGTCGATGACGGGGGTGGAGTTGCCGACCAGATCCATCCGGGTGCAGTGGCCGCAGTACTGCGG
>JBOHDU010000190.1:0-6198 GCA_050700615.1 Nocardioidaceae bacterium | reverse complement strand
GCCTGGTACGTCCGATCGCCGACGCTAATCGTCGACGTGGAGCCGACCACCGGCTCGCCCAAGTCGGCGCTGATGTCACCGTCGTCGCAGAAGGTGATGTGCCGAACGCCCGCGCGCGTGTCGATCGACATTGGCTGCTCGACCGAAACCAGCCGAGTCGCCGCGAGGTAACGCGCGAAGACACGCACCCCGTTGCCGCACATCTCACCCGTGGAACCGTCGGCGTTGCGGAAATCCATGAACCAGTCGCACTCCCCCTGGCTGCGCATCACCCGCAGCACCCCGTCGGCGCCGATGCCCGCGCGGCGATCACACAGCTTGACGATGACGTCGCGCGCCAGCTCGCCGTGGATCGTTCCGCCAAGGTCGGGCAGCACGACGAAGTCGTTGTGCGTGCCGTGACCTTTGACAAAAGGGAAGTTCACGCCTTCGATCGTACGGTGTCGGCGTGTCGCGCACGTCGCTCACGCCGAAGCCGGGCGTCACGGCGGCCCAGTGAGTCACCGAGACCGGGCAGGGCTAGCGGCCCGCGAACGCGAGACGACCTGAACGGCGGCCGCGCACAGCTCGTGGTCGTCGTAGTCCAACCTGGCAATGCGGTCGTCGCGCCTGAACCAGGAGTCCTGGCGGCGGGCGAACTGGCGAGTCCGCGTCACGGTGTCAGCCCTGGCCTGCTCCTCGGTGCACTCACCGGCAAGGAAACGCAGCACCTGGTGGTACCCGAGCGCGCGACTGGCGGTGCGACCATCGCGCAGCCCGGCCCGCTCGAGCCGGCGTACCTCGCTGACGAGACCGGCCGCCCACATCGACTCGACCCGGCGTTCGATCCGCTCGTCCAGGACGGCACGTGGCACCTCAAGACCGATCTGCACCACCTGGTCGAACGCGTAGGAGGGCGCGGGAAGGGTAGCCCGATAGGGCCCTCCGGTGATCTCGATGACCTCCAGCGCCCGAACGACGCGCCGCCCATTGCTCGGCAAGATCACGTCGGCCGCGGCGGGATCGCGCTCACGAAGCACGGCATGCATCGCTTCTCCACCACGCGCCGTGAGCTCACGCTCGAGTCGGGCCCGCACAACCGGATCGGTGCCGGGGAAGTCGAACTCGTCGAGAACCGCTCGCAGGTAGAGCGCCGACCCGCCGACCAGAACCGGTGTGACGCCTCGCGCCCGGCAGTCACCGATGGACTCGCGGGCCCAGCCCTGGAACTCCGCCACCGTCGAGGGCTCGCCCACGTCGAGGATGTCGAGCAGGTGATGCGGCACGCCGCGTCGCTCGCCTGGGCTCAGCTTTGCCGTGCCGATGTCCATGCCGCGGTAGATCTGCATCGAGTCGCCGTTGACGACCTCACCTCCCAGTCGTAGGGCGAGATCGACGGCCAGCCCGCTCTTGCCCGCCGCAGTCGGTCCGACCACGGCGACGACAGGCGGTATGACGGACACGGCGGCCATCCTCGCATCCCGCCCGAGCAGAGGAGGCACAGCCAGGTGGCCGAAGCGCCGCCCGTGGGCAGGCCGCTAGGTAACTTGTCCGGTGTGCGCAACAATGAGAGGCAAGCACCACCAACCTGACGGAGGCAGACCATGGGATTTTGGGACAAGCTCACCGGGAAGGCCAAGCAGACAGTCGACCAGCACGGCGACAAGGTCGGCGAGGGCATGGACAAGGCGGCCGGATTCGCCAAGGAGAAGACCGGCGGCAAGTACGACGACCAGATCGACCAGGGCGAGCAGAAGGCCGAGGACGCCCTCGACAACCTCGACGGCAAGAACGACGACATCGCCTGAGCTGACTGCGCATCACAGACCGGCGAAACCGGCCACCCGCCGCACGTCGTGCATCGGGCGGCCGGCTCGTTCTCCGAGCGCGACTGAGCCCGGTCCGGGGTGAAGAGCGAGTTGATCGCAGGACGCTAGGCCGCCCTCCCGATTGCCCAGTCGACGACCCAGTAGCCCACGCCGTAGGGTGCGGCGTCGTAGCCCAGCGTGGTGCGGATCGACCCTTCGTACGGGGGTGCCGCCGAAGCCTTGGCCGCCCCGGCGAGCACCTGCCAGGCGGGGCGGCCGGCGGCCCAGAGTTCCTCGCACAGGTTCGGATCGAGGTCGAGCAGCGCCTCAGGGTCGGGTCGGGTCAGCGCCACCACCACCGCCGCGTCGAAGGCCTCGGCGCGGGCGTCCAGGTAGCCCGGCGACGCCACCGCCCGCTTCGCACTCCCGTCTCCCATGACGAGCATCGCAAGCCGACGGTCGCCCAAGACCAGCCCAGCACCGGCACGCGCCAACGCCGCCGGCTCGGTATTGCTCTCGACCGCGACATAGCGGCGCTCGCCTCGCCAGGCCGCCTCGTCGAGCAGGTAGGCACCGAGCGTGAGCGGGAGCGGCAGCACCTGCCGCTCCCCGCCGAAGCCGGCGTCAACACCGAACCGGCACAGGTTCCCGCCGGCCGAGGCATCCCAGTCCCCGGCAGGCTCGCCGGTGCCCACCACCATGATCTGGTCTACCCCGGACGTCACCAGTCGTCGCACGGCGGCGAGACAGGCCGCACGCAGGTCCGCCCTCTCGGCTGCGGCGCCGACCGACACCGCCGGCACGAGCAACGGTGGTGACGGGCAGACGGACGCCGCAACGAGCATGCTGCCGACCCTAACCTGAGGGTGTGCGGGCGGTCGTGCCCCTGGTGGCCACGACCCCACGTTCGTGACCATTAAGGTTGCCGTCGTGATCGATCGGTTCCAGGTGGTGCCCGCGGCGTACGTCGTCCTCCGGCGCGACGACCAGATCCTGCTCCAGCTACGCCGAGGCACCGGCTACATGGACGGGTACTGGGCGACAGCCGCCGCCGGCCACGTCGAGACCGACGAGTCCGTGGTCGCGGCCGCCTTGCGGGAGGCCCGCGAGGAGATCGGTGTCGACATCGCGCCAGCGGCACTCATCCCGCTGACTGCCATGCACCGCACCGCCGGCAACCACCAGGCGATCGACGAGCGGGTGGACTTCTTCTTCTCCTGCCTGCAGTGGGCCGGGGAGCCGCGTTTGGTCGAGCCGGAGAAGGCGGCCGACCTGGCGTGGTTCGACCTGGCGGGGTTGCCCGAGAACGTCGTCGCACACGAGCGGTTCGTTTTCGAGCGGCTGCGCGATGACTCGCTCTCCCCGATCGTGACCTTCGGCTTCTGACCCGAGCGGTCGCCTGGTCAGGAGTCGTAGCCCAGACCGAGCCGATCGAGCGCGCGTAGCCACAGGTTGCGGCGACCAGCACGGCGGTCAGCAGCAGCCAGCGAGGCCCTGGTCAGCTGGATGCCGAGATAGGCGAACGGCTCGGGAGGGAAGGGCAACGGCTTGGTCTTGACCAGGGCGGTCCTGGTCCGCTCGGTCTCCTGCCCCGAGAGCAGGTCGAGCATCACCTGCGCTCCGAAGCGCGTCGCGCCCACGCAGAGACCGGTGTAGCCGGCGGCGTACGCCACCTGGCCGTCGTGAGCGGTGCCGAAGAACGCGCAGAAGCGCCCGCACAGGTCGATCGCACCACCCCAGGCGTGGCTGAAGCGCAACCCCGCCAGCTGGGGGAACGTCTCGAAGAAGTGCCGAGACAAGAGCTCGAACGTCTCGCGCCGCTGGTCCAACGACGGCTTGATGGCCTTGCCGAAGTGGTAGATCGCGTCGTAGCCCCCGAACAGGATGCGGTTGTCTGGTGTGAGCCGGTAGTAGTGGAACTGGTTGCCGACGTCGCCGATGCCCTGCCGGTTACGCCAGCCGATGGTGTCCAGCTGCTCCGCCGTCAGCGGCTCGGTGGCCAGCGCGTAGTCGTAGACGGGAACGACGCGCGGGCGTACCCGGCGCAGGAGCGACGGAAACACGTTCGTGCCGAGCGCCACCTGGCGAGCCTCGACGCTCCCGCCCCGAGTGTGCAGCGTGAGGCGGTCCCTTCGCGCGTCCAGCGCAGTGACCAGACTGCCCTCGTAGACCCGCACCCCCAGCGACTCCCCCGCCTGTGCGAGGCCCCAGGCGAGCTTGGCGGGGTTGACCATGACGGTGCCGTCCTTGTCCCACAGGCCCGCGAGGTAGGTCGGTGAGGTCACCTCCTTGCGCACCGCCTCGGTGTCGAGGAACTCCCCACCGTTACGCTCCGCCTCCTCGCGCAGCCAGTCGACCTGGTGCGGCTCGGTGGCGACGTCGATCTCTCCGCTGCGCTCCAGGTCACAGTCGATCCGGTAGCGGTCGATCGCCGTGAGCAGGCCGGTCAGGTTGTCGCGGCCGAGGCGTTCGAGCGTGTCGGCCTCGTCGGGAAAGCGGTCCCGGCCGTTGGCGGCACCGTGGGTGATGCTTGCCGAGCAGAACCCCCCGTTGCGCCCGGTCGCCGCCCACCCCAGCGAGCCTGCCTCCAGCAGGACGACCTCGCGCTCGGGGTCGGCCTCCTTGGCCAGGAGCGCAGTCCACAAGCCCGAGAAGCCGCCTCCGACGACGGCCAGGTCGCAGCCCTTCGAGCCCTTGAGTGGCGGACGGGGAGCCGGCCGCGCCGGGTCGTCGAGCCAGACGGACAGCGGGGTGGCTCCCGCCAACGGATCCTCGCGGGCGGTCATGACCTCACCCTGTCAGGTCTGGGACCGACAGGCCATCGAGATGCCCCCGTCGGTGGGGTGGGCGGTGGTGCCAACCTCCCCGAGAGTGGGCATGCCGAGCGCCACGGTCGCCGAGCGCTGGGACGTGCGCGCCTCCCACGCGTCACCGGCCCGCGTCCGGCGCACGAGGCGCGCCGGCTTGTCGGACACGAGGTGGTGCGGCGCCGCATGGGTGACTTCGACCGTGACGAAGTCGCCCGGTCGCGGTCCCGGCCCGGTCGGCAGCGCGCCCACAGCGCCGTCGGCGCGGAAGTGGACGAGGCGGTTGTCTCGCGCCCGGCCCGACAGCCGGTTTGTCTCGATGTCCTTGCGACCCTCGCCTTCGGCCACCAGCACCTCGACCTCGCGCCCCTCGAAGTGCTGGTTCTCCCGCCAGGTGATGTCGTTGACGAGCGAGACGAGACGCTCGTAGCGCTCCTGGGCCACCTGGCGCGGCAGCTGGCCTGCCATCGAAGCGGCTGGCGTGCCGGGGCGCTTGGAGTAGAGGAAGGTGAAGGCGCCGGCGAACCGCGCCTGCTCGACTACGGAGAGCGTCTCCTCGAAGTCGGCCTCCGTCTCACCGGGGAAGCCGACGATGATGTCGGTGGTGATCGCAGCTTCGGGGATGGCCCGCCGAACCCGCTCGAGGATCCCCAGGTAGCGTTCTCGCCGGTAGGACCGACGCATCGACTTGAGTATCGCGTCGGACCCGGACTGCAGTGGCATGTGCAGCTGCGGCATCACGTTGGGGGTCTCCGCCATCGCGGCGATCACGTCGTCGGTGAAGTCGCGTGGGTGCGGTGAGGTGAAGCGCACCCGCTCCAGTCCATCGATCTCGCCACACGCGCGGAGCAGCTTGCCAAACGCATAGCGGTCTCCGAACTCGACGCCGTAGCTGTTCACGTTCTGCCCGAGCAGCGTCACCTCGACGACTCCCTCACCCACGAGCGCCTCGATCTCGGCCATGACGTCGCCCGGACGGCGGTCCTTCTCGGTGCCGCGCAGCGACGGCACGATGCAGAACGTGCACGTGTTGTTGCAGCCCACGCTGATCGCGACCCACGCCGCGTACGCGGACTCTCGCCGCGCCGGCAGCGTGGACGGGAACACGTCGAGCGACTCCAGGATCTCGACCTGCGCCGCCTGGTTGACCCTGGCGCGCTCCAGCAGCACCGGCAGCGACCCGATGTTGTGGGTGCCGAAGACAACGTCGACGTAGGGAGCGCGCCGGACGATCTCGGCCCGGTCCTTCTGCGCGAGGCAGCCGCCGACCGCGATCTGCATGCCCGGACGGGCCAGCTTCTGCGGCGCCAGCTGGCCGAGGTTCCCGTAGAGCCTGTTGTCCGCGTTCTCGCGCACGGCACAGGTGTTGAACACCACCACGTCGGGCGGAGTGCCCCGTTCGGCCGGCAGGTAGCCAGCACTCTCGAGCAACCCCGACAACCGCTCGGAGTCGTGCACGTTCATCTGGCAGCCGTACGTCTTCACTTCGTAGGTGCGCGTGGCGGAGCTCGTCATGACCGGACAAGCGTACGGCGAGCGCCGGTTGGTGCCCAAACGAGCAACGCCCCCGGAGTTTTAGTTAGTTGATATGAAGTAAAGTGAGA
>JBOHDU010000189.1:0-2578 GCA_050700615.1 Nocardioidaceae bacterium | reverse complement strand
GCGTAGGGACGGTCACGACGGCGAACGTCTCCCAGAGGGGCGGTGCGTGTTCCGCGGCGACGATCGGCAGCGTGAAGGCGTCAGCGGAAGTCTCGCAGAGGTTCTCCAGGAACCATGCCGGAGGCGGTTCAGATTCCGCTCGGGATGAGCAGCTGCGGCCCTGCAAAGTACCGCAGCACCAGCCGAGTACCCGAAGAAGACCGCGCGTTCCACCTTCGCGCCGTCGAGGACCGCCACAACGTCCGCGACAAGCTCCTCCGGACGGAACCCTTCGACATCCTCTGGGGTCGTGCTCCGGCCGTGGCCGCGATGATCCACCGCGAGAAAACGTCGGGGCCCGAGCGAGTCGTAGTAGCCGGCGCGCTTCCACATGCTCCCGTCACCGCCGCCACCCGTGTGCAGGAACACCGGCATGGGCCCCGTCGTCACCGAAATGGATGGTGATCTGACCGGGACGAACTATCCGAGGCACGACGGTGAGTGTAAATGGAACGGCCTCTGCCCACATCGGCCGAAAGCCTTCGGCCACCGGCATCACGACCCCTCGAGGTCCTGATCCGGCCGTCCACACCCGTCCGTCGGATCCATCGGATGTCCGACGGCGGTCCCCAGGTTCAGGCATGTGCCGGCAGTGGGATCGACACCAGCGGCGAGTGCTTGAGTTGGTGGACGAAGCTGTCCGGCTCGGGGTCTTCCCACACGGCTGCCGAGACCGTTTGGGTGTTCACCGGTAGAGCGATCTTGTCCGACACCCGGTCGGCGATGACCGCCAGTTTGATCAGGTCGATCTCGTCGCCGACGACCAGCAGTCGATGTCACGCGGCGGCATACCGACCACGCCGTGATGGCACTCAGCCCATGAGCCGTAAATCCACGCCGACACGGTTTCGGGCATTTCCCTCAGAGCTTCGGACAGCTGGGCGAGCGGACCGATCGTGCGGTCGAGCATCTGGGCCAGCGGGTCGGCCCACGACAGCTCCCAGTTGGCGCTGACCACCCGGGTACGACCCACAGCCCGCACCCGGACAATGCCGGCATCGGCCAGCCGGCCGATCTCTCTCGATACAGTCGGCAGGCCGAGGTCGAGCTGCCTGGCGATTTCGCCGACGGTCCAGGCCCGAGCGGGACCCGCGTATAGAAGTCCGAGTACAGCGAGCTGAGTCTGGGAACGAAACAGCGGCAGGAGTCGCGGCGCTGACGTTTTCATATGAGTTATGATATCACTAGCGATACGCAAGTATCGAGCCAGCTGGTGAGGAGGCCCGCCGGCCCAAGGGGCCCGTGCACGGGGGTTACGGCGCAGCTCGGTTAACCGATGCTGAACAGGGCTGCGTCGACAACCTGGCCATTGACACCGCCTCGCTCGAGCCAGTGGCGGAGCACCTGACCACCGCCTTCTGAACGGGTAAGGCGGCCGAGGTGTCCGCGATCATCTGAAGCAGAGATGCTGGCCGAGATCTCGGTAAGACGGGCCGGGTTCGAGGCCACTAACACGCATGAGCAGTTCCGGTGCAATGGGCGATATGCCGGCGCCGCTGCGCCCCGCGGCCTCACCTCGATCGAGGTGGACGCAAATGTCGATGAGCCATCCGATCTCGGTCATCCGTACGACACCGCTCGGCAGGTCGGCGCCAGCCGACGCTGTCGCGCGCTCGCGTTCCCGGCGGCGGGCTCTTCAGCTCGCGCTCGGCCTGCTTTGGTTGCTCAACGCGGCCCTTCAGTTCCAGCCGTTCATGTTCACCCACAAGTTCATCCACCAGGTCGTGCTCCCTGCCGCCCAGGGCAACCCCGGCTGGATCGCCGCCACCGAGACCTGGGCGGCGAACTTGATGGCGCAGCACATCGTCGTCTGCAACGCCTTCTTCGCCTCCACCCAACTGCTCCTCGCTGCCCTGATCCTGTGGAGGCCCACCGTCAAGATCGGGCTGGGCGCGTCCGTGGCATGGGCGCTCGGAGTGTGGTGGTTCGGGGAAGGGCTCGGAGGCGTGCTCACGGGTGCGTCCCCGCTGGCAGGTGCGCCCGGAGCTGTCGTCCTCTACGCGCTGATCGCCCTGTTGGTGTGGCCCCGCCCCGGCGGTGAGGCCGGCACCT
Source organism: Nocardioidaceae bacterium (assembly GCA_050700615.1). Taxonomy (GTDB): domain Bacteria; phylum Actinomycetota; class Actinomycetes; order Propionibacteriales; family Nocardioidaceae; genus JBOHDU01. The sequence goes on along the minus strand of JBOHDU010000189.1, from coordinate 487 downwards.
GCATCGCAAGCTCTGGGCTCCTTCGCTGGCACATGCCTCGCATCGCATGGGTGGCGCTGTGGGGGAGCTTCTCGTACCTGCTGGTACTGCCGGCCAACCGGGCGGCGGGCCACGTGCAGGGCCTGCTGAGCGGCATGGGCGCCGGGGAGCCGGGATGGTTGGGCGGCATCGACCATGACCTCGCGGCCGGCGTGGCTGATGGAGGCCCGGCGGTCTCGATCGTTCTCGCCGCGTGCTGCGCTTTCGTAGCCGTGTCCGTCTTCACACCCGCGCTGACGAGGCACGGCGTGGTGCTGGCTGTCCTCCTAGGCCTTACCTTCTGGCTGGCGGAGGACTTCGGCGCGGTCCTCACCGGGCAGGGAACCGATCCCAACTCCGGCCCACTCCTCGTGCTGCTGGCGCTCGCCTTCTGGCCCTACGGCGCGACCACCCCCTCCTCGACGCCTGCGTCAACGCCTCAACGCTCCGGCGGCGACACCCGCCTGGC
>JBOHDU010000188.1:0-1648 GCA_050700615.1 Nocardioidaceae bacterium | reverse complement strand
GTAGGTGCCGTTGGTCGAGCCCAGGTCCTCGACGTACCAGTCGTCGCCTTGCGGCACGAACCGCGCATGGCGGGTGGAGACGTAGTCGTCGTCGAGCCGGATGGTCGCGTCGGCGCCTCGACCAAGCAGGATCGGCATCCCCTCCAGCGGGACCGTGACCCCGGAGTTCGAGCCCTCAGAGATCACGAGCCGAGTCGGCGCGCCTCGCCGCTTCTTCGCCGGCTTACCGACCCGACCGGCCCTGGCGGGCTTCGCACCTGCCCGCGCCTGGTCGATGCGCTCGCCGAACATGTCGGACTTGATCACGGATACCGAGGAGAGGACGAACAGCCAGAGCAACGCCAAGAACCCCAGCTTCAGCAGGGTCAGGGTGAGTTCGGACATCCGTCACCCACTCCACGGCCTCGATGCGTTTTCCCCGTGAGGTGAGGGAGGTCGCGGGTCGGCCACGCTGTTGGCCGGCGGTTGGGTCGCATACGGATGGCGAGACTGCTGCCGAGGGACGTCGGTCACCAGGTGGAAGGTGATCTTGGTGCTGCCGATCTTGATCTCGGACCCGTCGGAGAGCGTCGCCTGCTGGACCCGTCGACCGTCGATGGTTGTGCCGTTCGTCGATCCGAGGTCGACGGCGCTGACCGTCGGCGCCTGCGGACCGGGCTGCACCCGGAACGCGACATGGCGCCGCGAGACTCCGGGGTCCTCGATCCGGATGTCGGCACCGCTCCCGCGGCCCACCACGAGATCGTGTGCCTCGAGGGGGTAGCTGATGCCGTTGATGTCGAGGAAGAGTGCGGTCCGCTGCGGGTTCGATGCCGCGGCGGGCGTGCTCCTCGGTGGCTGTGAAACCTGCGGAAACGCCGGCTCGGGTTGGCTCGGCCGCGCGCCTGTTACGACGTTCGCGGTGGCATGGCTGCGGACTCGGAACCGGCCCGTTGTGAGGTCGTCACTGCGCTGGAAGTGCAGGGTGATCGGCCCGGCCAGCAGGTAGCGCTGCTCCTCGACGTACTCGTGCAACATGCCGGCCAGCTCGCTCGACAGCGTGTCACCGTACTCGGCAAGCCGATCGAAGTCGGTAGGGGACAGGTCGATCGTGAAGTTGTTGGGCGCGAGCCGGCGGTCGCGGCTGAGGATCTGTGCGGAGTTGTCGACCTCCCGCTGCAGCGCCGACGCGATCTCCATGGGCTGGACGGCACTGCGGAAAGCTCGTGCGAAGGCACCGGTGACGAGGCGCTCGAGCCCTTGCTCGAACCACTGTAGGGCGCTCATCGGAATCCTCCTCACGCTCGTCGGCAGGTTAGTCGGCGGCGACAGGCACCCACCCGCCCGGACGTGTGCAGGCGGGTGGACTGACATCTTCGCGCTCGATCGTAGCCGTAGACCCTGAGTCGGCGGTTAACGGCGCGACGGTCGACAGCTAAGTGGCACGTGGGCTGCGTGTTACGATCTCTCGTCGCCGTGGAGGGGTTCCGGTACCCGTTCCCGGCGTCACGCGCGAGTGGCGGAATAGGCAGACGCGCACGGTTCAGGTCCGTGTGTCCGAAAGGACGTGGGGGTTCAACTCCCCCCTCGCGCACCAGTGCCCCAGGTCTTCTGACCTGGGGCTTTGTCTTTCACGCCGGGGTGCTCGGACGGCGCATGTGCCGAAATA
>JBOHDU010000187.1:0-1549 GCA_050700615.1 Nocardioidaceae bacterium | reverse complement strand
GTCGCGACTCGATCGCACGTCGTACCCCCTGAGCTTCCGGGGTGCCGGCAGGCAGCCGAACTGTGATCTGAGGGCACCTGCCACCCGGCCGCCTGCTGGTGTCGAAGCCCGTCCGCCGGCCGCCGCTGCGCCGAGCCGGGAGGGCAGGAGAGCACCCATCCGAACGAAGCTCTCGCCGAGGTCGAGTGCCTCAGCTGAGTGGAGTGCCCTCGGTGGGGCTTGCCGTGGTCGGCGTGGGGCTCGGCGAGGCCGGCTCGGTTGACAGGACCGCCGAGCTGGATGCCGATGCCGAGGGTGGAGCCGTCGTCGGCGGCGGAGTGGTCGGCGGTGTGGTGAGCGGTGGAGCATACGAGTACTTCGTCAAAGTTCCGGAGGTGGTGGACGGTGCTGTGATGGTGCTGACCACCGATCCGGTGCCGCCAGACAGCGTCACCTCAGTTCCCGTGTGGTAGACGAGCGTAGCCAGCAGCGCGCCGACAGCCATGGTGTTGTCGGGCGCGGCGAAGTAGACAGTCGAGAGATCCTGTGTGGTCCCGAAGTTCAGCTTGGTCCCGTCCAGGTACCAGTTGTTGCCGGCCCCGGTGATCACCCCGGTCGGGTTCGCCGTGTAGCGCAGTCCGTTGATGGAGGTGACTGGCCCGGTCGAGGGGTAGACCTTCGTGCCTGCCTTGCCGCGCAGCGCGAGCAACTCTCCACCCAACGGGTCGAGCGTGCCGTCCTTGTTGTAGTCCTGCTGGTAGATCTTCAGATCCCTGCTCGTCAACCCAAGGTCAACGCGCTTTCCATCGAGGTACCACGTGGTTCCGGAGCCGGTGAGCACGCCGGTCGGCTTGGTGGTGACAGGGGGGGTCGTCCGCTTCTTGGTGGTCGGCGTCTTCTGAGTTGCGGTGCGGTGTGTCGACCTCCTCGTGTCGGCGGTACGGTGCCGCGACCTGTGGTGCACGTTGTGCCGCGCGCGGTGGGTGCGCTGCGGGACTGCGTCCTTACGGTGCCCGTTCGGCACGACCACGACGACGCCGCTGTCGTAGGTGTGGGCGATCGTCAGCACGAGGTTGACGTACGCCTGGGAGTGGTTGTAGCTGAGGATCGCTCCCCGGGCCTGCGCTGCGATCTGCATGTCGGGATAGCCCGAGCACAAATAACGTGCGGCCGTCAGAGCGGCGTCGAAGATGTTGTTGGGGTCGGCGACGCCGTCACCGTTGCCGTCCACACCGACTGCGGCCCACGTCGAGGGCAGGAACTGCATCGGGCCGACGGCGCGGTCCCAGACCTTGTCGCCGTCGAGGCGGCCGTTGTCGGTGTCAGGGACTCTGGCTACCCCATGCCCGTTGAGCGGGGGGCCAAGGATGTGGGGGAAGGTGTTGCCGTTCGCGAGCACCACCGCGCCGCCGTAGCGACCGTGGTCTGACTCGACCTGCCCGATCGCCGCCAGGATCCCCCAGCTCAGGTGGCAGCCCGGGTCGCTGACTGCCAGCGAGGACGCGGCCTGGTGGTAGGCGTTGAGGGCGGCGAGGGGCACGTCATACGACGTGTTCGCGCTGACCTGGAG
>JBOHDU010000186.1:0-2333 GCA_050700615.1 Nocardioidaceae bacterium | reverse complement strand
GCTGGCGAGCGGCCGTGGGCCCGATCCGGGTGCGCGGCACCGGCACCGCGGCGGTCGCCGCCGCCCAGCACAACTGCCACGTGCTGCTCACTCAGCCACCCTCGGCGCGGAACCTGCGCCAGTTGCTGATCGCCCAGCTGAACCTGTCGACCGCGGCAGCAGTCCTCGCCCGCCCCACCGACGCGCAGATCGCCGACGGCTTCGAGCGCCGTGCCGACTGCTACCGCCATCTCGTCGCCGCCGCCCGAGACGTCGACGGGCTCGCTGGTGCACCGCCGGCGGCCGTCCATGCCGCCATCCAGGCCGCCAGCCTGGCCCAGAAGACGCCAAGCCTCCCCAATGCGACCCCGGCCTCCGTGCGCGCGCTGGCCCACGCCAGCAGAGGCGTCGACACCCGGGTCCGGGCGGTGATCGATCGCGGCCTGTCCGAGGGCGTGTACGCGGTCCCCACGGGGACGATGGCCATGCGGACCGATCGCGGCGGTATCCACCGGGAGGTGCCACTGTGGCGACCCATCGAAGCCACCGATGCGGTGCGACTGCGTGACCTCGCCCGCCAACTCCTCCCCGGCAATGCCCCCGCCACTCACGCGCCCCAACCGCTCGCAGTGGTCACCCGCGAGGTCTACCGCGACATCCTCACTCGCCACGGACACCGGCCATCCCTGCCCGGACTGAGCGCATGACGCGCGCCTCACCAGCGATGCGGGGTGACCGAGAAGGGGGATGCATCGTGTACCCGCCAGACGGTAAGACAAGCATGAACACGTGCAGGGCTAGACGCGGGCCCGTCTCGGCTCGGCCACCCCTCGCGACCGGCCAGCCAACGACTGACGCACGCCGGACAACCATGAGGAGACCGCGATGGAGGAGCCAACCAGATTCGAGCCGCTGTGGTCGGTCGAAGACACCGCGAGATACCTCGCCGTGCCCATGAGCACGCTGTACAACTGGCGGTGCCAGCGGAACGGTCCGCCGGGCTACCGCATCGGCAGGTACCTTCGCTACCGCCCAGCCGAGGTGAAGTCCTGGGTGGACGGCAGGGCACTCGCGTCCTGAGCCGATGCCACGGGAACCGATGCCGCTTGGATCGTGGGGACTCATCCGCACCGACCCGATCGGCCAAGTCCACAAGGGCAGGCCCAAGCGATACCGGGCGCGGGCGTACTACCGCGACTTCGATGGGGTGACCCGGCTGGTCGAGGCAAGCGGGCGTACGACAACGATCGCGACGCAGAACCTACGGATGAAACTCCAGAACCGTACCCTCGCCGGTAGTCATGGAGAGCTGACCGGCATGAGCCGGTTCTCTGAGGCAGCGGACCTGTGGCTCTCAAAGTTCGACGACATGGTCAGACAGGGTCGTCGCTCACCCGGAACCATCGAGAACTACCGCCGTCAGCTGAGGCTCCACCTGCTGCCGGCGATGGGGTCTATTCGGCTGGGGGAGGCGACCACGCCGCTTGTCGACAAGGTGATCGGAATGATCAACGCGAACGCGAGCGCGGCGACGGCAAGAACCTGCCGCAGCGTGGTCTCTGGCGTCATGGGTCTGGCGGTGCGCTATGGCGCGGTCATACACAACACTGTTCGCGAGGTCGAGCGGATCGAATCGAAGCCGAAGCGCGAGCCCCGTGCACTGACTCTTCAGGAGCGTATCGAACTCCTGAAGAGGCTTCTGGCGGACCAAAAGGCGCAGCGTAAGGACCTGCCCGACCTGATGGTCTTCATGCTAGCCACGGGGGTACGCATCGGCGAGGCACTGGCGGTGGTCTGGTCCCAGGTCGACTTCGATTCGGGCACGGTGGAGATCACCAGCACACTGGTCCGGGTGAGGGGCGAGGGACTCTTGCGGAAAGGCACCAAGAGCCGAGCGGGTGAGCGGATCCTGGCGCTGCCGGCGAGTGCGGCGGCGATGTTGCGCCGCCGGTTCATGACCGGTGCTCGTCTGTATCAGCCTCTGTTCCCAGATGCCGTCGGGGGCTTCCGGGATCCGGCCAACGTCCGGCGCGACCTCCGGGATGCGAGGGGGACTGACGCGTTGGGCTGGGTCACCTCGCACAGCTTCCGGAAGACTGCTGCGACGATCCTCGACGAGGCAGCTCTGTCGGCTCGCCTCGTTGCAGACCAGCTCGGGCACAGCCGACCCTCCATGACCCAGGACGTCTACTTGGGCCGACGCGCGGTCGACTCCCAGGCCGCGCTCGCGTTGGAGGCAGCGTTACGGGACATGGTCGCGACCGGCGAAAGTAATGGCAAAACAATGGCCAACGCGGAGGCGACATCTGATGATGCCGTCTGACGCGAAGATTCGCGGCGGGCTGTACAAATTG
>JBOHDU010000185.1:0-3630 GCA_050700615.1 Nocardioidaceae bacterium | reverse complement strand
GCGAGAGGCACCGGCGTGACAGACACGGTGGGCACCAGAGCGGCCACAACGCCGGCGTCGTGACCGCTGTCGCACCAGATCGCGTGGCATTCGGCCGCCCGCGCCAGCGTTCGGGCCTCGGACAGGACCCTCGTGTAGTCCAGTCCGGGCCGCTCGTCATCGGGTGTGATCGCCCGTAGGGATGGGATGGCGCGCAACGGCGAGGACGGTACGACGAGGACCTTCGTCGCCTGCGACTGGGTCGACGCTACGAAGTCCCAGAGGGCCGAGGCGACGCCGCTCGCGGTGAAGAACACGTGGGTGTACGTACCAGCCCGGTCTGAGAACCAACGGGGCCAGTCCTGTGGACCGGTCACCGGCTCTATCCCCTGAGCCGCCCACGCCCGGGTTGCGGCACCGGCCCACGCCCCGTCGATGACGGCGAGGGTGACCTGCGTGTGCTCGGTCTGCTCCGCGAGGGTACGCAGTAGCTGGTGCCAGCTCCTCTCTTCGAGAGTGACCGGGCTGTCGGTCGCGAAACCGCTGACCACCAGGATCCGCTGATCGGCCGGATCGGGGGGCGGCAGCTGCGGGGCGCCGACTCGGCGCCATTCGGGTTCGGAGACGACCCGCAGTCCGGCGAGAGCGACCTCGCGAAGCACCGCCGCTGCTACTGCCTCCTGGTCGTCCAGCGCCACCTCGATCGGGCGACCGCGAAGGACCGTCGAACAAATGGCTACGACGGAAGGACTCGCCGTCAGTTCGCTCGGATCGAAGTCTTGGTTGGCTGCTCTGCGCTGCTGCGAGCCGTCGCAGGGAACCGGCAGGACTGCTCCGATGCCCCACGGTCCGGTGAGCAGGTCGGCCAAGCGTTCGGCGGGCACGGCGTCGGCCGGTGCTCCGATGACGACGGCTTCAGCCCGGCGTGCCGCGTTCAGGACGGCGACCGCCCACGTGTTCGGTCCCGGGTTCTCCACTGCTGTCAACGCCCGAAGCGTCATCGGCGGAAGCGCAGCTTGCCGTAGAGACGGCGGGCTGGGCGGAGCGTTCGTAGCGTGAACGTGCTCTGCAGAGCAGCCAACTCGGCATGGACGCTCGCCAACTCCGCAACTGCCTGTCGCAACCCTTCTTCAGCGGTCAGCTTGGCGGCCCAGGTCTCTGCCGGTGTCGCCCGGGCGTCACCCGGTACGCCCGACCACCGCTTGGCCAACTCTTCACGTTCCCTGGCGATCGACCCCCGAAGCGCGTAATTCGTAGCTTCGACGGTCGCCACCCGGTCTCGAAGGTCTGCGAGCTGAGCTGCAGCGGAGCGGCACATCGCGCCGGCCGTGTCGAGGCGCAAGGCTGCTGCCAGGTTGTCGAAGTGCGCCCTGACCGCGTCTCTGGAAAGCTCGTTACCAGGGACGCTGCCCCCGGCAAGGGACGCGACAGCCGGCAGGTCACCGAGCAGGGCGACCGGGGTGGCGCCGGAATCCCCACCCGGCGGCTCGCTACCGAGGTGCAGGCCTACACGCGGTCGACAAAGCGCCGCGCCCGCGGCCAGCAAGCCTGGCTGGTCCGTGACGACGAGGGATGCGCCGGCGATCGTGGCCAAGAGATCCAGGCCGACGGCATCGAGGGGCTCCTGGACGTCGGAGAAGGGGCCGTCGCCGAGCGTCACGACAGAACAGCCGATCTGGCGAGCGACGGATGCTGTCGAATGTTCGAGCGCGAGCTGGTCGGTGTCGTGCTCGGGGTCGGCATGGACCGCCAGGTAGGGGCCGTCGGGAAGGGTGCCGATGGCCCGGAGGTAGTCGAGTCTCGATTCGAGGTCGAGCGGAGCAGCCAAGTGGTCTGCCAGTACGAGGACGTCGGGCAGCCCGGTTACCGTCCCCAGGTGCAGTGCGCTCGCCGCACCGATCAGAACCGCGCTGGGCTTGCGGCACGGGGCGAGGAGCCAGGTTGGCGGGCGAAGGCCGGGATCGGTGGAACAGACGACGTGCACGGGACATCCTTCTTCGTCCAGTCGGGCCACGAAGGCGTCCAGCTCTCCCGGCATGTCGGCGGCGCCCAAGGGGCCGACCAGCACGAGCGCGTCGGCCTCTGTGGCCACGCGGGTTGCCGTTGCCGTCGCGAAGTCGGCCAGCAGGTGAAGGGGCTCTCCGCCGAAACCGTACGGAGCGCGATTGTCCGTCTTTGCCAGGGCCAGTAGCCGGAAGCGAAACCCGTCCAGCCTGCGACGGAGCTCGGCGTGGACCACGGCAGCCCGCAGGTCGTCGAGCAGTTCGCCTGAGGTGGAGGCGATCCCGACGATGGGGCTGTGAGCTCCAGCGGCCCCGCGGGCGAGGGCCGAAAGCTCTCCTTGAACCTTGGCCAGTTGGACAGAAGGCAGCGACTCCAAGACGGCGTCGCTCAGGTAGTCGACCGGCGCTGCCCGGAGCACGAATTGGTAGGTGGTGCTCTCGGGGTCCTGGTCCAGGGTCTCGAGAACCTGCTGCGAGACGGAGCCGGCATCCAGGCGGATTTCGGTTTCGAATGGTCCTGCCGTCGTCCGGCGGAGCTCCATGCAGGCGAACCCTGACGTCCTCAGGAGCTCGTCGACGGACTCGCGGGTGTAGAAGCGCAGGTGGGTGTCGTCGAGAAGCCCCATCTCGCTGTAGTCGAAGTGTCCCTGTAGAAGCGCGAGGCGCACAGCACCGTGCGCGACGTTCGGGATCGAGATCACCGCCGAACCCCCGCGGTCCAGCAGGGGAACGGCGCGCCGAAGGACGTCGCCAGGGTTGCGGAGGTGCTCGAGCACGTCGGCGAACACGAGCACGTCGAAGCTCCGTTTGCCGAACGCCGCCACCAGGTCGAGCTCCTCCAGATCTCCCACCACGAGTTCCTTCAGGTGCGGCCGGGCGTGCTCGGCCGCGGCGAGGTCGAGCTCCACACCGGAGACGTCGTTGCCCCTCGCGGCGAGCGCCGCGGCAAGGTAGCCGGTGGAGCAGCCGACGTCGAGGACCCGCTGCCCGCTGCCGACCAGGTCGAGCACGATGGCGTGCGAGGTGTTGGGGTTGCCTGGATCTATCTCGGCGTCGTATTTCATCGGGCCGCCGCGCTCCCCGAAGCGAGGGTCGTGGCGGGGGTCCCGCCGGGCCGGTCTGCCGGGTGGCGTTCGGTGATCACAGCTGGGACCCACAGCATCCCGCCGCACAAGGTGGGGTTCATCACGCTGAAGCTGTACTGCTGCTCGTGCCAGTCGTAAGTGGTGCCCTCGTCGTAGGTCACCAGACCGATCGTCACGGGGTAGGTACCGTCGAGCAGCGGAACCGAGTCGAACTCGAAGGTGAATTCTCCGTCCCCGGGGTGGGCGACGATCTCGGCCGGGTACCAGCGGTTGTTCGCACCGAAGAGGACCTGCCCCTTGTCGTCGTACACGTTGATCCCCACGAGCACGTCGTCGACGAGCCGCTTGGCGTGGTAGCGGACCCGCACGGTCATCGACTCGCCGGTCAGGATGTAGGGGCGCTCGCCGGCGTGCTCGTGATCGAAGCTCACCCCGGTGATAGCCAGGTCCGTGTCCATGCGACCCTGGACGCGCCGCGCGCTGCCCGGGGGTCCGGCCGGAGTGCCCCCTGCAGCGTTCCCGTCCCCCGCGTCGTCCACCAGGCTGGACAGCTCGCCCAAGCC
>JBOHDU010000184.1:0-2644 GCA_050700615.1 Nocardioidaceae bacterium | reverse complement strand
GGTTGTGGGCGAGGACGTTCAGGCCGAGCCATGCGGCGTTTGCCCCGAAGTCCCCCGAGGGAAGGTGGTTGAGCCCGACCCGTCGGCTTTCGCACTGCCGGGGGAGGTCGTTGATGGCCGCCATGCTCCCTACGCAGCCACTGCGAGCGCGTCGACCAATAGATTGACGGTTTCCTCGTCCAGCTTCGCTGCCCGCGAGTTGACAGAAATGCGGTCGCGCCACAGCACCCTGCGCAACTCGGCGAGCGCGTCGGCGAAGGACGGCGTCTTCTTCTTCGGGTACCACGCTCGCCGGGTAAAGCTCGGCTGCTCGCCGCTCACGGCGAGGTACCAGATCCAGATGGCCCCGTAGAGCCAGAACGACAGCCCGGCGGCTCGCTCGGGGCCCTTCCCCTTCCAGCTCTCGGGCTGTTGGCCGCCGATCACCTGCTTCACGTCGCGGTAACAGACCTCGATCGACCAGCGGCCGGCGTAGATCTCGACGACCTCGGCTGGTGCCATCTGGAGGTCGGTGGTGAAGAAGTAGTCGTCTGGCTCGATCCCCTTCGGGTCGCGTACGACGACGAGTCGGACGAGCGCCTCGGGACAGACGCGATACCACAGCACGTCGCGTGTCCAGATGAGCCTCGTCTCGTTCCGACCGCGCCAGTCGAGCTCGACCTCGGTCCAGCGACGCGCGGCCCGTGCGAGCTTGAGTGGGGTGGGAAGGCGTTTCCCGCGCTTTCTCGGCCGGCCGCGTTTGCCGGTCCTCGCCGGCGGGGCCTCATAGAGCGCCGCATCGCGGCGCATCCGGCTCACGACGACTGTTCGCTCGAGGTGGTGCCCGGCGAGGGTGGCGTAGGCGCCGTCGCAGCAGAGCACGAAGGACTCTTGAGAGAGCCAGCTGGCGAGCTCGGCGATCATCTCAGCTGCCAGCTCAGGCATCGTCTTGCCATTCTTGTGATGCAGACGGAGATTCACCGGAAGGGAGATCTCCATGCCGCCCCAGGGGGCGCGGCACCTGACGGCGAGCACGACGAGGTTGAGCCCACGGGCATAGACGACTCGCGATCGCGTCGAGCGGACCGCGTCTCGCCAGCTCGCCGCGCCTTCGACGTGTCGTCCGGGACGGTGGAACAGCGTGTCGTCGAGGTAGCAGACGACCCGCCCGAGGCTGTCACGGGTGACAAGGCCAAGAGCGAGTCGGGCGAGGACCTCGAACAAGGAGGTGAGCGACCACGCCCCGGCGCGCACGAGGCGGTGGTAGGCGTCATGCGCCCCTCGACGCGCCGGGTCCATCACGCCGACCATGCCGACGATGCTGCGACGAGCTGTCGTGAGAGCCCACGCCGACATGAGGTCGGAGAACAACACGAACGAGGGTGCGCCGAACACGGCCGAGGCCGAGCCGAGCAGCGAGCGCCAGGCGGCCGCCGCCCGGGTCACGACCGCCGCCTCTGAAGCTGTTCGCGAAGCTCGGCGATACCGGCGTCGGCCTGGGCGTCGAGCTCGGCGCGGGCCGCCTGGTAGGACGCCAGGGCGGCGCGCACCTGCTCGAGGTCGGCGCGCGCCAGGGTCATCGTCTTGGTACGCCCGCCCACCGGGTATGCGAGCGCCGGCGTCTCGTGCGCCTCGCCGGTCGCGCAGCGGCAGTTCGCCTTGCCACACTTGCGGCGCAGGACGAACAGCGTCCCGCGTAGCAGTCTCGGCGCTTGCTTGCTCGGGCGACGTGGCATGGGTGCTCCTATCTGTTGGTAATCTACCAACAGACATCGCAGCACCCCAGCTCGCAGGAGTGGTGGATCATCTCCAAGCCGGGCCGCCCAGAGCGCTGCGATGATGGTCCCGTGCTCGGCCGAGCCCGCTTCGATCCCCGCCCCCGCAGCGAGGCTCGCTATCGGGCCAGTCGGCGCTTCCTGCGCGACGCCTTTGCCACTTGGTCGACAAAGGCCGGCAGCGAGCTCGGTCCGGACAGCTTCGAGGAGCTCATCCACTACAAGTGGGGCCACCTCGACGGCCACCTCACTTGTTGGCGAGAAGGCGACCTCGACACCGTGCTGCTCGAGCTGTTCCCCGCCAAGGTGATCGTCGAGGACGCCGAGCTCGACAACGTGATACCGGAGGCGAAGACCTTCATCGCCTTCCTCGCCGACAGCGGCCTGCTCGACCCCGCAAGCGACGACCCTGAGCAGCTGTGCTCCCACCTCGAGAAGATCACGGGTCGATTCCGCCGCAGGATGGCCGACCAGGCCCGCTACAGCCCTGGCAAGCGGTTCTGGCTCGCCGCGGCAGCGGCTGGTGTCGACGTAGACGATGACGAGGCGGTCTCCACCTTCGTCGAGAGGTTCAACGCTCGCCCCGACGCCGACAGGGCAGCAGTCCTCGGCCAGCGGGGCAAGCTCCCACCGACCGCGCGCCGCGGCGGTCGGATCACACCGGCAGGGACACAGCCGCTCCCGATGCGATCACGCCGCCGACGCCCTCGTTGACACCGCCTCTCAACGCCCCTGGCGACCGGTCATGCCTCGCGCCGGGCCGAGCGAACGAGTGCGGCCACTCAAAAGTGCGAAAGTCGACTACCGGACCCCCAGGCAGGCCCGCACGCACAACCTACCCCATGTGAGGAGGAGCAGTTCATGCAACAGCCTGTTGAAGTCACCGTCGA
>JBOHDU010000183.1:0-2050 GCA_050700615.1 Nocardioidaceae bacterium | reverse complement strand
CGCGAGCGCCTCGGGCCGGTCGATGAGCGTGTTCAGCACCTGGTAGTAGCGGGTCGCCGACATGGCGAACTGCTCCCGGATCGCCTGCTCCTTGGCGCCGGCGTACTTCCACCACAGGCGCTCGAAGCCCAAGATCTGCTGATCCCGGTCACTGAGCTCGGTTGCGGCTCGGGCAGCGTCGTCCGAGGTCACGACGTTGGCGGCGTCCATGCGGTCGACTCCCTGCTGACAACTCGCGGCGGGGCCACGGCACGCCCCACCTGTCTGCCGAACATCGTAGGCGACGAACCACAACCATGTCATTTGCCCCGCCGATGCCCGATCCCGACTTTGAGCCTGCCTGGAGACGACGAACCCGTAGGGTTGAATCGTGTCGAAGCCCGCGGTGCGGAAGGTCCCGAAGAGCTCGTTCGTGGTGGTGGCAAACCGGCTACCCGTCGACCGCGTCGACAAGGGCGACAACGGCGGGATGTGGCGAACCTCCCCCGGTGGACTCGTCACCGCCCTCGAACCGGTGCTGCGCGAGCGCCATGGCATCTGGATCGGCTGGCCGGGCGCCCAGGTCGACAGCTACCGCCCCTTCGAGGCCAACGGCCTGTCGCTGCTGCCCATCGAGCTCTCGGAACTCGAGACCCAGCGGTACTACGAAGGCTTCTCGAACGCGACGCTGTGGCCGCTCTACCACGACGTCGTGGCCAAGCCGGAGTTCCACCGCGAGTGGTGGGACGCCTACGTCGCGGTCAACGAACGATTCGCGTCGGCTGCGGCCGACGTCGCCGACGACGGCGCGGTCGTCTGGGTGCAGGACTATCAGCTCCAGCTCGTGCCGGGGCTGCTGCGCCAGAAGCGACCCGACCTGCGAGTGGGCTTCTTCCTGCACATCCCGTTCCCCCCAACAGAGCTCTTCAAGCAGCTGCCCTGGCGTGATGGCATTCTCGAGGGCCTGCTCGGGGCCGACCTCGTCGGATTCCAGCTTCCCGGTGGCGCCGCGAACTTCGCCCGGTTGGTTCGGCTGCGTCTGGGCCACAAGACCCACCGGGACAAGATCACGCTCGATGACGGACGCACCGTCCGTGCCCGTAGCTACCCGATCTCGATCGACTTCAAGCAACTCGAGCAGCTGGCCAGATCAGCGGACGTCGAGGCACGGGCAGAGCAGATCCGGTCCGAGCTCGGCAACCCGCGCCACGTCCTGCTCGGTGTCGACAGGCTTGACTACACCAAGGGCATCCGGCAGCGGTTGCGTGCCTTCGGGGAGCTCATCGTGGACGGGCGAATCAGCCTCGACGACGCGGTGTTCGTCCAGGTGGCATCTCCCAGCCGCGAGCGCGTCGACCAGTACGTCGCTGTCCGCGAGGACATCGAACAGTGGGTCGGCCGTATCAATGGCGACCTCGGGCGGATCGGCCGACCGGCGATTCACTACCTGCACTCGTCCTACCCGCGAGACGAGATGGCGGCATTGTTCCGGGCTGCCGACGTCATGGTGGTAACCCCGTTCGCCGACGGGATGAACCTCGTGGCCAAGGAGTATGTCACCTGCCGGTACGAGAACACCGGAGCCTTGGTGCTCTCGGAGTTCGCGGGCGCCGCCGACGAGCTCAAGCAGGCCTTTCTCGTCAACCCACACGACATCAACGGGGTCAAGGGCGCGATGATGGCCGCGATGATGGCCGAGCCGAGGAGCCTGGCGCGTCGGATGCGCCTGATGCGCCGACAGGTTCACGACCACGACATCGCGTCCTGGGCATCGAGCTTCCTGCGCGACCTGGCGATGGACCCAGACGACTGACGTCTCCCCGGAATAGGCGTCCCTGTCGAGTGTCGGTCGCCCCAGTGCGGCATGTGCCCGGCTAGTCTGCTGTGCAGATCATCGGAGTGCAAGCACTCTCAGTAAGGGATTGAGCCCGGACCGCGCGCGCGGCGGAAAAGGTGGAGGCTCCGCAAAGTATGAGTTTGCGGAGCCTCCTTTTGTCCCAGCCGTGACGCTGCCAAGACGACCTGCCGAGCCTTCGGCCCATTGCCTCCGTCACGAAGCCCAAACGAGTTG
>JBOHDU010000182.1:0-8322 GCA_050700615.1 Nocardioidaceae bacterium | reverse complement strand
GTCGAAGACCGCTCGGGCGTTCATCGCCGGCTTGTTGCGGCATGCGGCCGAGATCACCGCGGTCACCAACCAGTGGGTGAACTCCTACAAGCGCATCGCGGGCGGGGGTGAGGCTCCGTCGTACGTCTGCTGGGGGCACAACAATCGGTCCGCCTTGGTGCGAGTGCCCATGTACAAGCCGACCAAAGGGCAGTCGACTCGGGTGGAGCTCCGCTCGATCGACAGTGCAGCCAATCCCTACCTGGCGTTCGCGGTCATGCTGGCGGCCGGGCTGAAGGGCATCGAGGAGAACTACGAGCTCCCGCCTGGCGCCGAGGACGATGTGTGGTCGCTGACCGAGACCGAGCGTCGGGCGATGGGCATCGCGCCGCTGCCGCAGAACCTCCACGACGCCATCGCGGTGATGGAGCGGTCAGAGCTCGTCGCGGAGACGCTGGGGGAGCATGTGTTCGACTTCTTCCTTCGGAACAAGCGGGCCGAGTGGGACGACTACCGGCAACAGGTCACGGAGTACGAACGCAGGCGGATGCTGCCGGTGATGTGACGCGGCTCTGATCGGCGACGTGACCTTGCTGCGTCGGGTCTCGCCCGTCGAGGCTGCGGGTCTGGTGGCCCTCCCGGCTCCAGTACGCTCGCCACCATGACGTCTCATCGCCTCTTGGTGGTTCAGCACGAGGCGGGCTGTCCGCCAGCGTGGTTCGGTCCCTGGCTGGAGGCCGCCGGATGTGATCTCGACGTGCTGCGCGGAGACCTGGGGCAGCCGATCCCCGACACGCTCGCCGGCTATGCGGGGTTGATGGTCCTCGGCGGAGAGATGGGTGCGTACGACGACGTTGACCATCCCTGGCTGACGCCAACCAAGGAGCTGATCGCTACCGTGGTCTCGGCCGACCAGCCCTTCCTGGGCATCTGCCTCGGTCACCAGCTGGCCGCGGTAGCCATGGGCGGCGAGGTCACCCGGAACCCCAACGGTCCTGCCACCGGCCTGACGCCGGTGACGTTGACCGACGCCGGCCGCACCGACCCTCTCCTCAATGTGGTGGTCGACCGCGCGGCGACGATCCAGTGGAACAACGACATCGTGGCCAGGCTGCCCGCGGGCGCGGTACTCCTGGCGGTCGCCCCGGACGGCACGGTTCAGGCCGCGCGCTTCGGGGCGCGGGCCTGGGGGGTGCAGTTCCACCCGGAGGCCTCTCCGGCGGTCGTCCGGGACTGGACAGTCGGGAGGCCAGCCGCCACCGAGCTCGAGTCACAGGGGATCGACGTTACGGCGGCCCGCGCCGCGATCGAGGGAGCCGAAGAGCAGCTCTTTGCCGACTGGCAGCCGCTCGCGCACCGCTTCGGGCGGCTGGTCACCGAGTCATCCACGGTTCCGTGACCGACGAACGGGTGAGCCGCACCGGCCGGCTTGCCCGGCTCGGGTTCGGCGATGTCGCGGCGGCCGCTCGCGACTGGGGCATCATCGAACTCGACGAAGAGGGCCTGCTGAAGCAGCTTGCCGAGGCCGCCGACCCCGATCTGGCGATCCGCTCGCTCGCTCGGCTGGTCGTCGCCGCGGGCCCAGATGCCGGCGACATCCGCGCGGCCCTGCGCTCCGACCAGGACCTCGGCAGGCGTCTCACGCTCGTGCTCGGCGCCAGCGCGGCGTTGGCCGATCACCTCGTCCGCCATCCGCGTGATTGGCGGGTGCTTGCCGACCCGAGCCTCGAGCTCGTACGCCCGGCCGCGGGGAGTATCAGCGCCTCGCTTGCCACTGCAACCGATCCGGACGAGCTGCGACGTACCTACCGTGGGCACCTGTTGCGGCTTGCCGCCCGAGACCTGGGCATGCAGCTTCGGGTCGACGACGCCGCCGCAGAGCTGGCGGATCTCGCCGCCGGCACGATCGATGCCGCGCTCTCTATCGCGAGGCACCAGCTTGGGGAGTCAGCCGGCAGCTGCCGGCTGGCCGTGATCGGGATGGGCAAGTGCGGTGCCCGCGAGCTCAACTACGTCAGCGACGTCGACGTGATCTTCGTTGCCGAGCCGAGTCCCGGCACCCAAGAGACGACTGCCCTGCAGGCAGCCACGGCGATCGCCGCGGCGGCTATGCGGATCTGTTCGGACCATACAGCCGAGGGAACCCTGTGGCCTGTCGATGCCGGGCTCCGCCCGGAGGGGCGGTCGGGACCGTTGGTGCGCACCTTGGCCAGTCACGAGCAGTACTACCGTCGCTGGGCGAGAACGTGGGAGTTCCAGGCTCTGCTCAAGGCGCGACCGATCGCAGGCGACCCGCTGCTGGGCGGCCGGTTCGTCGACCTCGTCATGCCGATGGTGTGGGCGGCCGCCGACCGTCCCGACTTCGTCGCCGAGGTGCAGGCGATGCGTCGCCGCGTGGTCGACCAGCTCCCGGCGCACGAGCAGGATCGCCAGCTCAAGCTAGGCCCGGGGGGGCTTCGCGACATCGAGTTCGCCGTCCAGCTGCTCCAGCTGGTTCACGGCCGGTCGGATACCTCGGTCCGGGCCGCGAACACCCAGCAGGCCCTGGAGGCGTTGACCGCGAGCGGCTACGTGGGTCGGGAGGACGGCCACTCCCTCGCCGAGGCGTACCGCTTCCTGCGCACGATCGAGCACCGACTCCAACTGAGCCATCTGCGACGGACGCACGTGATGCCCACCGACCCTGCGGCCCTGCGGGTGCTCGGTCGATCCGTGGGTCTCAAGGCACATCCGGTGGATGAGCTGACACGGGTGTGGCGGCGGCACGCGCGAGAGGTACGCCGCCTGCACGAGAAGCTCTTCTACCGGCCGCTACTCGAGGCGGTCGCGGCGATTCCGGGTGAGGCGGTCCGGCTCACCGAGGGCGCGGCCCGGCAGCGGCTGGAGGCACTCGGGTACGCCGACCCGGCGGCCGCCCTACGGCACATCCAGGCGCTGACCGCCGGTGTGGCTCGCCGGGCACTCATCCAGCGCGCGCTGCTGCCGGCGATGCTGGGCTGGTTCGCCGACGCGCCCGACCCGGACTCGGGCTTGCTCGGCTTCCGGCGACTCAGTGATGCGCTGGGATCGAGCCACTGGTACCTCCGGATGCTCCGGGACGAGGGAGCGGCAGCCGAGCGGCTCGCGACGTTGTTGGCCAGCAGCGCTTACAGCACGGAGCTGCTGATGCGCGCTCCTGAGGCGACCGCGCTGATCGCCCATGACGAGGACCTGGCCCCCCGGGAGGCCGACCTGCTGGTCGCGGAGGCGCACGCAGCAGCGGCGCGCCAGTCCGACCCGATCGAGGCCATCACAGCGGTGCGCGCGGTTCGGCGTCGTGAGCTGTTCCGGGTGTCTGCGGCGGACATCTTCCGTCTCCTGGATGTCGACGAGACGGGGGAGGCTCTCACCGCTGTCTCGCGCGCGACGCTGGTCGGTGGACTGACAGCGGCCACCGCGGCCGTGGCAGGCCAGCGTGGCGCACCGCTCACCACTCGACTGGCGGTCATCGCCATGGGTCGACTCGGCGGCCATGAGATGTCGTACTCGAGCGACGCCGACGTCCTCTTTGTGCACGCGCCCTGCGACGGTGCAGACGAGCAGCAGGCTCACGACGACGCCTTCGCGGTCGCCGGTGAGCTCACCAGGCTGCTCGCCCTACCCGGACCGGATCCGGCTCTGGGCATCGATTCCGGTCTTCGTCCAGAGGGCCGGCAGGGCCCGCTGGTGCGCACGCTCGCTTCGTACGCGGCGTACTACGCCCGCTGGTCGAAGGTGTGGGAGGCGCAGGCTCTGCTGCGCGCCGAGCCGATCGCCGGCGACCCCGATGTGGGCAGCAGTTTCATCGAGCTCATCGACCCGCTGCGGTATCCCTCGGGCGGCCTCTCCGTGGCCGAGGTTACCGAGGTGCGCAGGATCAAGGCGCGGGTCGAGGCCGAACGACTGCCGCGAGCCGCCGATCCGGCGACACATCTCAAGCTCGGCCGAGGAGGTCTGGCCGACGTGGAGTGGACCGTGCAGCTGCTCCAGATGCGCTTCGCGCACGCCTGTCCGGGCCTACGGTCCACTCGAACCCTGCAACCACTTGAGGCGGCTGTCGACGCCGGCTTGGTAGCCAAGGATGCCGCGGCAGAGCTTGCGCAGAGCTGGCGGCTGGCAAGCCGGATCAGGAATGCGTCGATGCTTGTGCGGGGACGGCCCTCGGACTCGTTGCCGAGCGGCGCCCGCGACCGCCTCGGCATCGCCTATCTCTGCGGCTACGACGAGGACGACTCGGGCCGGCTCATCGAGGACTACCTCAGATTGGCCCGTCGGGCACGCAGCGCCATGGAGGCCATCTTCTGGTCGTGACCGAGACCTCGGCCGGCCCAACGTGTCACCCCAACGTGCCACAACGCAGGTGAGCCCGCGGCAACCGCGACCTCGACGGTCAGGACGTCGGGTGCAGCATCCGGTCTCGCTCGCGCGGGGTGAGACCGCCCCACACGCCGTACGGCTCGTGCACCTTGAGGGCATGGTCTCGGCAACGGGCCAGGACGGGGCAATGCTCGCAGTACTGCTTTGCCTGAAGCTCTCGGCGCTGACGCACCGGGCCGCGTTCGGAATCAGGCGGAAAGAACACTTCAGGGTCTACGCTTCGGCAGACTCCGTCGTACTGCCATTCCCAATGTTCAATGATCGGGGTAGGCAGGCGGCTCAGGTTGGCCATGGGTCACTCCCTTTCCGATGGACTCAAACTACTCAGAGTCAGGAGGACAAATCAATACCCCGTTGCCCGGCAATTCAAAGGCAAGGGCGCCGCGCTCCGAGATTTGCGGCCATAGGTTACTGAGAGCGGCAAGCGGGCCGGTCCGGCCGGCGATCAGCCCGGGCCGCAGACCATCAATGCCCAAGTGAGCCCGAGGTTGGATGGCCTGCCGATCATCGGCTCCCGGCCGACGACATGGCCGCGAACGGATCGTCACCAGAGGCCGGCAGCCGCTTACTGCCCCGGTCGGAGCAGTACCCGACCACCAACCATGAGTCGTTGTGCGCCGCCCTGACGCACGCCGGCAGCGTTGCAGTCGCTCGAAAGATGTCCAGTCTGCCGTCCCTTCGTGGGCCTGGCCATCGCACGCACGGGCCGACGCTCTCCGGTCATGAGTTAGTGGGCGGGGGGCACTCGTGGGCACGAGGTACATTCGGTGAGCGCCAACCTTTCTCCGCGTGCCCGGTTTAGCCCACCGCTTGCCGTCGAAGTCTCTTTCCGAATCACGCGGCTGGCATCGAAACCGACTTCGACACGTGACGGTAACCGGAATCCGTCGGGTGTGAATGTCGCAAGCTCTCGCGGCTTGATGCAAGGCCTTCGCGGTTGCGAGAGCCTGGCTGTCATGACGACGGCGGGACCCGGGCTCAGAGGTGGAGCGCGAGCAAGGGCTTGTTCTGCTCGGTGCGCACCTGGACCGAGGCGATGGCGCTACGACTCCACGAGGTGGAGCCGTCGACCGTCGACGTCATCCCCGGCACCACGCTCCACGTCGCGAGCCGCTGAGTCTGGCCACGACGGTTTGTGACCACCAGCAGATAGGTGCCGGGAGAGTACGCCGAGCCGTCGTAGGTGCAGCTGAGCCTGATGTGTGTCCCCCAGGCTTGGCCGTCGAGCTGGGCGGTTGCGGTGAGGTGGGCAGGCGACGCGATCGTGGACACGACCGGCTGCAGCGCGAGTGTGGGTGGCTGCGCGGAGCCTGTCGTACCGCCGATCGTGCCCACCAGAATCGCCACCAGGACTGCGGCCGCCGCGGCCATCGAAGTCAGGGCGAGCGCCCAGTGGCGCCGCGTCCGCTGGGTCGACACCTCGGCGAGCAGCTTCGGCAGCAGGGACTGGGGCACAGCGTCGGCCGGAGACTGCTCGCCATCAAGCTCGGCCAGCTTGGCGGCCTCCTGGGGTGACAAGCGGGCGAGCAGCCCAGGAATGCCCGCGAGCCGGTTGACCGCACGCGCACAGTCGTCACAGTGCTCGAGGTGGGCTTCGTAGGCCTGCCGGTCTGGTGCGGAGAGGGCACCGATGAGGTAGGCGGCGTCGTAGCTGGTGAACTGGTCGGTCATGTGCCCAACCCCATTTCCTGCAGGACGAGCTTGAGGGCCGCGAGCGCATAGTGCAGTCGTGACTTGACCGTGCCCTCGGGTACGCCGATCCGCTCGGCGGCCTGGGCCACGGTGCGTCCGGCGTAGTAGCACTCAAGGAGCACCTGTCGATGCGCCAGAGACAGCCGAGCCAAGGCGTCACTGACCATCCAGGTCTGGACGATCTCCTCGGTCGCGTCTGTGGTGACCTGGTCGGGCAGTTCCGCCGTCACGACCTCCGGCCTGACCTTGCGCGCCCGCCAGTCGTCGACGGCGATGTTGTGGGCGACCCTGAACAACCAACCGCGCGCTGAGCGTTGGGACTGGTCGAGAACGTGTGGGTTGCGCCACGCGCGTAGCAACGTTTCTTGCACGACGTCCTCGGCCCGACCGCGGTCACCGTTGGTCAGGGTCAGGGCGTACCCCCAGAGCGCCGGTGCATGCTCGTCGTGCAACGTACGCATCAGGTCGGCTTCGCGCGCCACCACAGGTGTCTCACCCACCCAGGGGGTGACGGCGAGGTCGATGACGGCGCTCGCTGGCCGCGTCTGATCTGCCCACACCCCACAACACGAACCAGACCCTCACCTGGTTCAACGGTGCCGACAGCAGGCCTGGCGAGTACATCGGGACTCACGGGACAGGGCACTGGCTGGCGGTGTCGCGTGAGAGGAGCCCACTCGACAAGACGTAGAGCCCCGGCGCTCCGGCGACGACCTTCGTCCATCGTGGGGTGGGCGCGATGCATCCGTCGGGGCCGGTCAGGGTGAGCCACTGCGACCAGTGCACGCGAACCAACACCCGTCCCGGCGTCTGCACGAGGAACGAGATCTGGGTGGCGTTCTGGTCGACGAGGTGGGCGCCCTCGACCGTGTCAGTAGCGTCTCGGACGGCGAAGAGCTCCCAGTGCGCACTGGACCAGATCGGCCGGAGGAAGGAGGGCCCCCGCTCGATCAGGGCCTGCTCCTTGGCTCCGGCGGCCGAGGGGGTCGCGTCGCTCAGCGCGACGTACTGGACCCCGTTGTTGCGCAGCCAGCGTTGGTAGGCGAACGCTGTCAGCCGCGGTTGGAAGAAGATGTTGTTGTTCGCCTTGTCGAGCTGGGTCATCCAGCCGCGCGCGAGCGGGACGTCGTTGGCGACGTACGCGGCCTCCCAACGGTCCTGCGTGGGCACGATCTCCACCCGCCCGGTGAGTGTGAGCCGGGACAGTTGCCGCTCGAGCGGGGTGAAGTACGACGCCTGGGTCGACGGCTGGCCGATGACCGCGTCGCTCAGCGTCATCGGTGGGATGACGAGAAGGGTCGCTACCAGCGTCGGCAGCAGCACCCTCCAGCGGAACCGACTCGTCGCGACCGCAATCGGCACCGCGAGCAGAGCCGGGAGCCGGACCGCATTGACTCCGACCGGCGTGGGGATCAAGAAGGCACCCACGATCACCAGGGCGCAGAGCGCTGCGATGAGTCGCACCAGTGGGTAGCGGGTGACGAACGCCACTACGACGCAGGCGAGCAGGCCACGGATCGCGTCGCCGATACTCATCGGCATGACCCCGCCCTGGCCCAGAGCAGCGGTGGCAAGCATCAGGAGACCCGCGGTGACCGCGAGGGTCGAGCCGTCGGCCCTCCTGCCACGGATCGCCAGGGCCACGCCGGTCATCGCCAGGAACAAGGCAGCGAGTGGGCTGGCCGCCCAGGTGAGGATCATCCCGATGACCAGGCCGGGCATGCGCCGCCGGGCATTGGGCAGCCACAGGCACAGCGCCGTGCCCAGAGCGAGCGCGAGGCCAACCGCGAAGGTGAGCCTGCCCACGACGAGGTTGGCGACCAGGCAGCCGGTGCCGAGGAGGACTCCGACGCGCGGGTAGGGGACCGCGCACTTGGTGAGGGTCAGCCCCAGGAGCGAGCTTGCCGCCACCGTGGAGAGAACCCCGACGGTGCTGACGCCCAGCCACGCCATCAACGGTGGGCAGATGATGCTGTACCCGAAGATGCTGGTGCCGCCGAACCAGCGCATGTCGACAGGAAGCCAACCGTACTCAGCGAAGAAGTTGGCATGCGCAACCTGCGCGGCGAGGTCGCTGCCACTCGGAGGCAGGAACACCCAGAGCAGGCTCAGCACGCTCGCCACGCCGAGCCCGAGGAGGGCAGGCGAGCGGTAGATCTCCCGGGGATCCCACCTCGCGGGCTCCACGCCAGCCGTTGACGTCACCCCAGTATTGTGCCCTATTCGGCTACCTGGCCGGCTCAGCCGAGGATGCTC
>JBOHDU010000181.1:0-1842 GCA_050700615.1 Nocardioidaceae bacterium | reverse complement strand
CCACGATCCCACGCGACCCATGTCTGGCATAGTCGCCCATCACCGGCAATCTCGCCGGACAGGTCTACTGGGAATCGTGGTGATGGTGCAGGTCACGGCGTCGTCGCACGCATGGTGGGTGCCCAGTGGACGTTCCGCTTGCGGACATTCTGGCGTGCTCGGCGGCCCGGATCTGTCGTCACGAAGCGAGATAGCGTTCCAGGGCTTCCCGGGCGAGGTCCGAGACGCGTCGACCCTGCCTGGCGGCCTCTGCGGCCGCCCTCTCACGGAGCAGTGGTGTCACCCGGAAAGTCACCTGCGGCGAGGGTGCCTTCGCTCCGGTCAGCGACGGCCGGCCCCGACCGACGGAAGCAAGCGCATCAGCTGCCGCCTGCTCCGCGTACTCCTCAGTGATCCGGCACCCCTTGCTGTCGCGCACATCCTCGGTGGCAAGATCGACATCCGGCAAGACCCGGTGCTTGCTCATGGTTTCCTCCGTAGCGCTGTCGGCATGACGTGGATGACGAGGAGCTCGCTCGGCAGGATGATCGCGACGATCTCCAAGTCGAGCCCGCGATCGTCGGGGACCACGCCACACCCGGCGTGCGTCGAAGTCTCCGACAGCCTGCAACGTCCTTCGGCGGCCTGGTATCGATGGCGTGCAGGACGTGTGCCTTGCCGACCCGGTGCTTGCGGTCTGATCGCGCGAACCGAACGGGCTCCCCCCGTCTATTTTGCCCTGCACAAAGGCGTGCCGCAACTTACGACACCTCCGACCAACTTCGATCGGACCCCCCGTCCCGGTTCCCTACTGCTGTTGGCGGCCTGGCAGGCCGTGCACCGAGAACATCCGCGCCGGGCAAGTACACTGAAGGCGATGGCTGCGCAGCCCGTGATGACCGCCGAGGAGCTAGCCGAAGCCCTCCGTCACGCTCCTCCGCCGACCCCGGATGATGTGACAGTCCTGTGCGATGGTCGCCGTATCGACTCTCGCGAGAAGGCGCTGGCATGGCTTGCCGAGCTGGCTGCCGAGCGTGCCGGCACAGATGCCGGCGCCCGATAGCTTCGGACCTCGTCACGATCTTCCTCGCCTGATCGAGGTCCTCGACCGCCACGGCGTCGAACACCTCCTCGTTGGCGGGGCGGCTGCCCGGGCCTACGGCGCCAGGCGCTTGACCGAAGACCCCGATTGCGTGGTCAGCCGTGAGCGCGCCAACCTGGATCGGCTTGCCTCCGCCCTGCGGGAGCCGAACGCCCGCCTTCGTGTCGCAGGCATAGCGACGACGAGGCCCGCAGGCTCCCAGTCCAGCTCGACGGCGAGATGCTTGCAGCGGCGGACATCTCGACCTCGATGACCGACGCCGGCGGCTTCGACATCCTTCCCGGCCTGATCGGCCCTGACGGTCACTTGGTGAGCTACGAAGTGCTCGCCCGCCGTCAGACCCTCATCCAAGGGGCTGGGTTCACGATCCGGGCGGCTGCCCTTGAGGACATCATCCACGCCAAGGAGCACGCTGGCAGACCCAAGGACCGTGAGGCACTTCCCGAACTGCTTGCCCTGCTCGGCGCCCAGGACGCCAACGAGGGCACTTCGACGTCGAGCGACGTCGAGACCAGCTGACCCATCCCACAGGCCGATCCGCTTGCGGGTACCCCGTCGGTGTTAGCTCAGTGCGTCGCGGGCGGCGGCGGGCGACGTCTCGCCTCGTCCATGTCTCGCCGTCCTGGAGCGGCGTCGGTGACCTTGCCGGTCATCGACGCTTGAGCATGATCGCCCGGCCCCATCGCAGATCGCCCGCGCCGCCGAGTACGACAGGCGCCCCAGCGAACGCCTGGGCGACCACGGGCCGCCGGGCAAGCTGG
>JBOHDU010000180.1:0-2671 GCA_050700615.1 Nocardioidaceae bacterium | reverse complement strand
CGAGCGATAGTCGTTGCCGTGGGTGCCCACGCTCACGGTGATGCCGGCCAGCTCCGGCTCTGCCTCGATCGTGGCCTCACCGCGAACCGAGACGACGGGTGACGTTGTCATCGAAACCCCCTTCGGCGCCCACTCTAACCAGCATGAAGGGACCGGGCCGGAGCGCTCAGTGGGATCGCCTCGCGCACCGGGGCGGCGCTGCGACGAGGTCCGCATCCGGGTCGTCGCCGGCCCGCACCTCGAAGCCGTGCGACCTGGCCAGCCCGGGCACGCTGGCCATCGCGGTGATGCCGAGCACGAGCAGCGCACCGGCACAGGCGATCGCTGTCAGGGTCCCGACCGTGGTCGGGACCGCCACCCGGAATGCCAAGATGCCGACGAGGTAGCTCGCCACCGGGTTGGTGATGTTCATCGCCGCCACCGACGAGGTCAACGGTCCGGAGGCGAAGGCCGTCTGCCCGATCACCAGACCGGAGGCCGTTGAGGTGGCCAGCAGGTACATCGGCCAGTCGAGCAGCGCGCCGGACACCCCCTTGGTCAGCAGGTCGTCGGTGGACAGCTTCAGGAAGACCGCGGTCATCGCGTAGCACAGACCTGCTGCGGTGGCCGTGAGGAGCACTCCCCTGCTCCGTTTCCGAGTCGAGGCGATCCGGAGGAGCACGGTGACCAGGCCGGCCGTGACGAGGGTGGCGACGAAGACCTTGAACCGGTCGGGCGGTCCTGTGAACGGCGTGGCTCCGTCGATGGTCACCAGCAGCACCAGTCCCGCGCAGATGAACGCGCCCCCGATCCATGCCAGCGGACGGGGTGGTGTACGCCGGTGCCAGGACACCACGATGAGCGTGAACAGCAACTGCGTCGTCAACAGCGGCTGGACGGCGGCGACCGAGCCGAGATGGAGGGCTGCCGCCTGGCACAGGAAGCCGGTGAGGTTGATCATCCAACCGAGCAGCCACACCCGATGACGAACAAGGTCGCCCAGCCCCCGCAGGATATTGACCGGAGCGGAGGTGTCGAGCGCGGACAGGATCCCCTGCTGCTGCACCAGGCCGGCGGTCGAGAACAACAGTGCGGCGATCAGGCCCAGCACGATCACAACGACCATGTCTGACTCACCACTTCCTCTGCCTGAGCGCCCGACAGATTCTGCTCCCTGTTTACCACCGCCGGCGAGCCCGAACTCCCGTCCGGGAGCCGAGGCTATCGCGAGGACCGAGTCACCGGCTCACCGGTCATCGTGACAAGGACATCGTCTCCATCGACAGATAGGTGTGTGCTGCCCATGAAACGGGGTCCTTGGCGAAGTATCGCTGCAGGGCGTCGTGGTTGAGCGCGTTGTCGAGCGCGGCCATGATCATCGACTGGTCGAGTACCAGTCGGCGGTGCCCGACCGATCCGGTCGCCGGGTTGACGGCGTCGTAGAAGCCGCCGTCGCTGCTGTAGATGTCCGGGTACAGCGCCCGCAGCTTCTCGATGTTCGCGTAGGCGGCCTGCGGGTCGACCGCGAGCGCCAGGAACGATGCGTGTGGGGTCACCGTTGTCTCGCTCGCGCAGGTGCTGCACTGCGACAGCTGCTGGCCGGTGGGGAATGCCTGGCCCTCCACGCCGAAGCCGCCGTAGCCACCGGTGTCATCGGCCGTGCTGGAGGGCGACATGCCCCACACCGGTAGACCGAGCTGCTGGGTGGCGTACTTGACCTGCACCTGCACTGTGCGGCGGTCTGCCAGCCCGAAACCGCGAGGGCCCCATGCCGTCTCAGGCACGACCTCGTCGGCCATGAGTGCCTCAAACATCCCGCCCGCCCAGGTGGGAAGGTACTTCAACGAGGTACCGGGGTAGGTGTAGTGCCCCTCCCAGACGTTGAACGCCTTACCCGACTGAGGGTCGTGGTAGACCTTCCAGTAGCCGCCGACCGGCCATTGGCCCTGCCAGGAGAAGTCCGGGTCGGTGGGGCACTGCTGGGGAGGCAACGTGCGCCAGGTCCGCCACCACACGTCGCCCGGCATCTGGTGCAGCCCCATCCCCAGATACATCGCGATGCGCGGGTCACTGTAGATCGCTCCGTTGTGGTAGCCGGCCGGCCCCTGGTCGACGTAGTAGCCGCCGTACATCTGACCGGTCGGCTGGTTGCCCTCGATGTTCGGGTTGGTATTGCAGCCGGGCACCTGCGGCCGGTTGTCGTAGAAGATCGAGAAGTCCATCGGGTCGAGGAGGCTGTCGACCAGTCCTCGCAGCTCCGGAAGTGCCTGACGCACGACCACGAGGCCGGACGCGTACCACCCGTTGTCGACGGCCGACAGGAAGTAGCAGTTGTCCTGGGTCGGCGTCGTCTCGGTGGCACAGTCGATGTCACCGGGGTTCCTGATCACGTCTCCATTACCCGTGTCGTACCACTGGTAGAGGAAGCCGTGGGACCGCTTCAAGCTCTGCACGGACTGCAATGTCGCCGAGACCATTCCGCGTTCCGTGGCGCGACTGATCAGGTGCAGGTCACCGGCGGCGACGACGGCCCACAGGTAGACCCCGATGTTGGCCGCCGAGGTGTACGAGCCGCGTCCGTCTCCGGGGCCCAGGTTGTCGAGTGGCAGGTGGGTGGTCGGGTCCACGTCGTTTCGGTAGAATGCCCAGGTGTCCCGAGCGATCGTCAGCAGCACGCTGCGCTGTACGGAGC
>JBOHDU010000179.1:0-9976 GCA_050700615.1 Nocardioidaceae bacterium | reverse complement strand
ATTGTAGACGGTTCATTCTTAGCGTCGATGGCCGGAATCCGGTCACGGCAGGTAATCGGGCGTTTCCCGTGCGTATGACTTTTCTTGATATTCCACAATCTTCGCAATGCTGGCCTGAGCATCTGATTGAGTGAGGTCTCAACACGATGTGCATCCGCAGCGGGGGAAGCCGCGGGCGCATCGACTCTTGAGGTCCTCACGGTGAGCAGGCGGGGAGACCGGACATCTTGGAGGGGAAGATCCATGCGGCGCTTGTTAATCGCGGTGCTTGCCGCGTCGATGGTGGTCCTGGGGCTGACGAACACCGCCTCGGGTTACGAGCTGGCACAGGGGCAGGTCGCCTCGGCGAGGCCCGCGAGCTTCACCCCGAACGTCCTTGACGGTCGAGTGAACGCGCTTGCGCGCGTCGGCCAGACGATCGTGGTGGGGGGGACGTTCACCCAGGTCCAGGCCGCAGGCAGCACGACGACGCTGGTCAGGAACTACATCTTCGCCTTCGACAAGGACACCGGCGCGATCAGCACGACGTTCGTCCCCCAGCTGGACAATGAGGTCGAGTCGATCGCGGCAGGCCCGAACAACACGGTCTACATCGGTGGCAAGTTCAACAGCGTCAACGGCACGTCTGCGTACAAGGTCACCCAGCTCAACGTGGCCGACGGCTCGCGAGTCTCCTCGTTCAGGCCAGGGGTGGTGAACGCCCTCGTTCAGGACGTGAAGTACAGCGGTGGCCGGCTCTTCATCGGCGGCCAGTTCACGAAGATCGGGGTCGACAGCCGTAGCCGGCTCGCCGAGCTCGACCCCACGACCGGCGCGGTGTTGTCGTCGTTGAACCTGCCGGTGACCGGCGCACACTTCGGTGGGGCCATCCAGATCTGGCACATGGACGTCTCACCTGACGGCTCGAAGCTGATCATCGTCGGCAACTTCATCCAGGTGGCCGGGCAGGACCGGGTCGAAGCGGCGCTGATCAACCTCGCGACGAACCCGGCGACCCTCGCCAACTGGGAGACCGAGGGGTTCAAGCAGCAGTGCTACTCGGTCTTCCACTTCATCGTGAGGGACGCAGAGTTCTCACCGGACGGCTCATACTTCGTCATCGGGACGACCGGTGGTTACGGCTCCGGCTCGCCGTCGCTGTGCGACTCCATTTCGCGCTGGGACTCGAGCGCCACCGGCACCGGCATCCAGCCGACCTGGGTCGACTACACGGGCGGAGATTCGACCTACACCGTGACACCGACTGGTTCCGCGATCTACTACGGCGGCCACGAGCGGTGGGTGAACAACCCCAGTGCGGCCGATGCGGCCGGCCCGGGTGCCGTCCCCCGCGCGGGCATCGGTGCTCTCGACCCCACCAACGGACTTCCGCTGAACTGGAACCCGGGTCGGTCCAGAGGGCAGGGCGTCTTCGCGATGCTGGCCACCCCCGAGGGGCTGTTCGTCGGCAGCGACACGGACCGGATCGGCAACCAGATCCACCGCAAGCTCGCCTTCTTCCCCTTGACCGGCGGTCACGTCGTCCCCCAGCCGGCCGCTCCGGCCCTGCCGGTGCAGGTCTACAGCCTCGGCACCCTCAGCAGCGCCACCAACGTGTTGTACCGGGTCGACGCCGGGGGACCGCAGATCAACGCCCTCGACGGGGGGCCGAACTGGGCGGCAGACACCGGTGCCAGCCCGAGCCCATACCAATCCGGCGGAAGCTCGACGGCTCAATACTCGACCATCGGTAGCGTCAACAGTTCCGTACCACCGGCCACCCCGATCGCGATCTTCAGCAGTGAGCGATGGGGCAACTCGAGCTCCAACGAGATGCACTGGAGCTTCCCAGTTCCCGTGGGTGAGAACGTGGGCGTCCGGCTGTACTTCGCGAACCAATACTCCGGCACGTCTCAGCCGGGTCAACGGGTGTTCAACGTGAGTATCGACGGCCAGCCGAAGCTGGTGAACTACGACATCGTCGCCGACGCAGGCAACCAGACCGGTGAGATGAAGTCCTTCAATATCGTGAGCGACGGGACCGTCAACATCGACTTCTCACACGTCCTGGAGAACCCGCTGATCGACGGCATCGAGCTCATCAACCTCGACGCGCCGCCGCCGCCGCCGTCCGGTTCGGCCTCGAGCCGGCTCTTCACCGGCACATCGGCCGGCGCCAGCGCCCCGGTCAGCTCACCGGGCATCGACTGGTCGACCGTACGGGGCGCGGTTCTGCTCGACGGGACCCTCTACACGACATGGGCGGATGGGACTCTCCGGTCCCAGTCATTCGACGGCAGCACCTTCGGCCCGATGTCGACGGTCAACCTCTACGGACTTACGCAGTTCTCCAGCGACGTCCAGGCGATGACCGGGATGTTCTACGACAACGGTCGGCTGTACTTCACCAAGGCGGGTTCATCGACCTTGTACATGAGGTACTTCTCAACCGACCTGCCAGTTGTGGGGGCCGGGCTCAAGGACCTGCAGGCCTTCCAGGTCAGCCAGAACGTCAGCGGCGTGGACTGGTCGAAGGTGCAGGGCATGTTCCTCGCCGGCGGCGAGCTGTATTGGGTCAACGGGCAGGACGGTTCGCTCAACCGCATCGACTGGGTCAACGGTGCACCGGTGGCCGGGACCGGTGTGGTGATCAGCGGCCCCGGCATCGACGGCATCGACTGGCGGGCGCACGCCTTGTTCGATAGGGCGGCGCCCGCCAACCAGCCGCCGGTGGCCAAGATCGTCACTCCGGTGGACTGTTCGGGGCTGACCTGCAAGTTCGACGGGTCCCAGTCGACCGACGCTGACGGCTCGATCGCGTCGTACTCCTGGAACTTTGGAGACAACAGCACCAGCACCGACGTGTCGCCGTCGCACACGTACGCCACGCCTGGGAATCGCACCGTGACGTTGCAGGTGAGCGACAGCCATGGTGCGACCGGGACAACATCGGTGCAGGTGAATGTCGCTGCGACGAACGCGATCACGTTCGTCGACACTGCCTCCGACTCTCAGGCGGGAAGTACGAAGGCGCACTCGCTCGTGGTGCCGGGCGATGTCCAGGTCGGTGACGTGATGCTGCTGAAGTTCTCCGACAACTCGTCGTCGGTGACGGTGAACCCGCCAGCGGGATGGACTCAGCAGGCAACCGAGAACACGAGCGGCGCTGCCATGACGATCTACAGTCGCGTTGCCACCAGCGGCGATCCCGGAAGCATGGTCAAGCTGACCACGAGTGGAGCTGTTCGCGGTGACCTTGAGCTGACCGCCTATCGGGGCACGGCGTCCACCAACCCCGTCGACTCGGCCGCGATCGCCGGTGAGACCGTTCGGACCGCGTCGCACACGACGCCGACCGCGGTGACGTCGCAACCGGGGTCACTGGTGGTCTCGATGTGGACCGACAAGACTACGGACACCACGACCTGGAGCGCGCCTTCAGGGCAGCAGGTGCGCTACCTCTTCGCTGGCACCGGCGCAGGTCACATGAGTGCCCTGGTGACCGACGGCGGGGCTCAGGTGGCGGGAGGCTCCAGCGTCGGCGGGTTGACAGCGATTGCCGACTCCGCGACCGGCGTCTCCCCGAGTGCCCAGGCGCTCATGGCGACGGTCGTGCTGAACGCGGGACCTTAGGGTCACTCGTCGTTGAGCCACTCTCCAAACGCGAAGGGTTCGCGGGTGACGAGGTAGGTCGCCCAGTTCATCTTCGTGACGGTGCCATCGGCGTCGCGGGTCACGCGCAACACCTCACCCATCTCGCGCCCGGACTCGGTGCGGTACACGTCGGTGCCCACCTGAACGAACACCGACGGGGGCTTGTCGGACGGTGCGCCGTCCATCCGCGCCTCCAGCCTGCCCTTGCGCAGGCTGAAGGTGACGCCGTTGCCCTCGGTGAACCACCGACCGAGGGTGCCGACCAGCTCGGCCGGCACATCGCGGCCAGGCTCCCAGAGCTTGGGCAGCGCAGGGTCGTTGTCGATGACGTACGACGCCAGGGTGATCGCCACCTCTGCCGGATCGGGAGGGGCGGAGTTGTTCATCAGCACCATCCCGCCGGTCCTCGACTCGCGGTGGGTGTAGAGCCCGGTGATGTGCCCCGGCATGCCGCCAGTGTGGCCGATGAAAACCTTGTCACCGCTCCTGACCAGCCCGAAGCCGAGCCCGTACGCGGCCGTCCACCCGTCGGCATCGGCCAGGATCTGGGGCTGGATCATCTCCTCGAACGTGTCACCGTGAAGAACCTCGTCGACCGGGTCGGCGACGAAGCTCGACCACTTCGCGAGATCCGCTCCGGTGCTGGCCAGACCGCCACAGGCGGCGAGCGCCCGGAGATCCAGCAACGGCTCCTTCACCGGCACGTCGGAGAACGGCGGCACGAAGTAGCCCGTGACTGCGCTGCCGGACAGACCTAGGGTGGTGCGCTTCATCTCCAGCGGCTGGAGGATGCGAGCCGTGAGCGCGTCGTACCAGTCGCGGCCGTCGAGCCGGGCGACCACCTCGCCGAGCATCGCGAACACGAGATTGGAGTAATGCCAGCGATAGTGCGGCTTGAGGATGCGCTCGGCTTGGCCGAAGCCTTCGATGAGCTCCTCGCGCGAGGGGTTCTCGAGCGTCTCCCAGATGTCACCCACCGGCTCGCGTTGCATGCCCGACGCATGCGAGAGCATCTGCCTGATCGTGATTCCGG
The DNA here is from genome assembly GCA_050700615.1 of Nocardioidaceae bacterium. Classification (GTDB taxonomy): domain Bacteria; phylum Actinomycetota; class Actinomycetes; order Propionibacteriales; family Nocardioidaceae; genus JBOHDU01. The sequence continues at coordinate 5,310 of JBOHDU010000179.1, read as the reverse complement.
GGTGCCCTGCATCGGGCACGAACTTGTCGAGCGTGTCGTCGAGGCTGAGCTTGTTCTCGTCTCGCAGCTGCATGACAAGCACAGCAGTGAACGTCTTGGTGTTGGATGCGATGAGGAACTGCGAGTCGGCGGACGGGGTCGAGCTCGGGTCGTCGAGATCACCACGGCCAACACCCTCGCCCCAGGCGAGGCCGCCGTCGCGCACCACCCCGCCGAACAGGCCGGGCACCCGACCGTCTGACTGTCGCTCGTGCAGGATGCGGCGCAGGGCGAGCGTGGTCTGTTCGCTGAGGTCAGGCATGGCTTCGACACTAGTGGTCGCGACCACGAGGGTCACGCGGCACCGACCCACCAGCGTCGTACGCCGCCGATCCGGCCACCGGCTATCGTCGGACAGCGCTGGTCTCCATCCGACCCGAGGTTTGGCTCGGACCTCGACGTGCAGGAGCTGGCCATGGAGCTGGGCGGCGACTCTTGCCCGCAAAGGAAGGTAGGTATGACCGACTACGGACACCCGCTCCAGTTCGGGACCTTCGTCACGCCGTCCAGCCAGGCGCCGGACGAGGTGGTGGGGCTCACCCGGCTCGCCGAGCAGTCCGGACTCGACCTGGCGACGTTCCAGGATCACCCCTACCAGCCAGCGTTCCTGGACACCTGGACCTTGCTGAGCTATGCCGCCGGGCAGACCCGGCACATCCACCTCGCCGGCAACGTGCTCAACCTGCCTCTGCGGACGCCCGCGGTGCTCGCCAGGTCAGCGGCGAGTCTCGACATCCTCAGCGGCGGTCGGTTCGAGCTCGGACTCGGTGCCGGCGCGTTCTGGGACGCGATCGAGGCGATGGGCGGGCGCCGGCTCAGCCCAGGCGAAGCGGTCGATGCGCTGTCGGAGGCGATCGACATCATCCGCGGGGTATGGGACGTCGAGAACCGGAGCAGGCTGCGCGTGGCCGGCCGGTTCCACGCCGTCGACGGGGCCAAGCGTGGCCCGGCGCCCCTCCACCAAATCGGCATCTGGCTCGGCGCCTACAAGCCGCGGATGCTCCGACTGGTCGGCCGCAAGGCAGACGGCTGGTTGCCTTCGCTCGGATCTCTCGCCCCCGGGCAGCTGGCCGAGTCCAACAAGGTCATCGACGAAGCTGCCAGGGCGGCTGGCCGCCACCCGGACGACGTCCGCCGACTGCTCAACGTGAATGGGCGGATCGGGGCCGGCAGTCGCGGCTTCCTCGACGGACCGCCCGAGCAATGGGTGGCCCAACTCACCGAGCTGGCCCTCGGCGAGGGTATCGCGACGTTCATCCTCGGCTCCGACGACGGCCGCGAGATCGAGGTCTTCGGTAAGGAGGTGGCCCCCGCCGTGCGTGAGCTGGTGGGCACGGAGCGGGCTGGACCTGCCGATCGGGCCGCCACAGAAGAAAGAGCGGCGGCACCACGGCTAGCACCGGGGTCAGCACCCACCGGGGCCACGACTGCGGAAACCGGGGCGCAAGGCTCAGTCGCCGCGCAGCTCACCGATGAGTATGACCGGTTGGGTGTGCGACCGACCCCGTACGAAGGCACCCGGCTCAGCTCTCAGCGCATCTGGGACGAGAGCTCGCGCCCTCGTCGTGCCAGCTCGGGGCCGGGCATCACCTACACCGAGCGGGGCCGTCAGGTGGGACGGCATCTCATCGACGTCCATGACATGTTGCGTCGGGAGCTCGAGCAGCTGCGCGATCTGATCAGCCAGGTTCGCGACGGACATCGCGAGGCAACCAGTGCGCGTGCGGCAATCAACGAGCTGACGTTGCGGCAGAACGACTGGGTGCTCGGCGCATACTGCGCAAACTATTGCACCGTCGTGGCCGGTCATCACTCGCTCGAGGACTCCGCGGTCTTCCCGCACCTGCGCACGCAGGATGAAGCGCTCGGACCCGTCATCGACCGGCTGGCCGACGAGCACCGGGCCATCCACCGAGTACTCACTGACGTCGACCGGGCGCTGGTGCGGCTGATCGAGGATCCCGAGGACTTCGCTCCGGTTCAGGACGCGGTGGACCTGCTGACCGACACCCTGTTATCGCACCTGTCGTACGAGGAGGACCAACTCGTCGAGCCGCTGGCCCGGCTGGGCTTCTACCCTGACCAGATTTGAGTCTCGCCGTCGTCGGCAGCGCTGGCTTCTGGGCGGCGGTCGGGTCGCCGGGATGTTGCGCGGAGTGAGTGGGCTGTCCCCTCGCTCCCAAGCCCCGTCTGCCGGCCGCGGCCCCTGATTGACGCCAACCGACCTTGGCGCGATGGGGTGGCGGGTGTTGGATGGCCGTGGAGGTGTGCCATGACGAGTAGTCACGATCCAGGCTCGGCGGCCGAGGCGACGGAGGTGGTCGTGGTCGGCGACGGTTCGGTGGCGACGGCGTTGGACGCGCTTGCCGGCGTGCTCGACTGGAAGCTCACCGTCGTCGACGGCGTCGACGAGAGTGTTGCCGCGGTACGACATCTCGGCACCGAAGGTGCCGTGATCGTGCTCAGCCACGACGTCGAGGTGGCCGGTGCCGCGCTAGCCGCAGCCCTCGACAGCGGTGTCTCGTACGTCGGCGCGATGGGCGCCCGTCATACTCAGGCGAGCCGGCACGAGTGGTTGGCTCGGCACGACGTCCACGCGAGCAAGGTTGCCACGATCTATGGCCCAGCTGGGCTTGACATCGGCGCGAACTCGCCGGCTGAGATTGCGGTCTCGATCGTGTCGGAGATGGTCGCGAGTCGATCCGGCACCCAGGCGTTGTCGCTCAAAGATCGCCCCGGCCGGATTCACCCGAACCTCGACACCGCCGCCGACTGCCCGGCCGACGCCATCCCGCCCGCGTAAGCGTCCCGCGCGCTGAGTCCGTTCACCTGCAGTTGCCGGGCGACGGACGAAGTGATCGACCGGGCGGCGGATCAGGAGTGGAAGGCAACACCGGTGGCGTGGATCGGGCAGTAGCCGTTCGGGACTTTGTGCAGGTACTGCTGGTGGTAGTCCTCGGCGTAGTAGAAGGTGTCGAGTGGCACGACCGAGGTTGTGATCTCGCCGTAGCCGGCCTTGGTCATCTCGACCTGGTACGCCGCCCGTGACCCCTCCGCGACCTGCTGCTGCTGCGGGCTCGTGGTCAGCAGGATCGAGCGGTAGCTGCTGCCGATGTCGTTGCCCTGCCGCATGCCCTGAGTCGGGTCGTGCGCCTCCCAGAACACCTGGAGCAGGGCCGAGTAGCTGACCTTGGCGGGGTCGTAGACCACGCGCACGACTTCGGCATGACCGGTGCGGCCACTGCATACCTCCTCGTACGTCGGGTTCGGGGTGACGCCGCCGGCGTATCCCACTGACGTCGACCAGACTCCCGGGATCTCCCAGAACATCTTCTCCTCACCCCAGAAGCAGCCCAGCCCGAAGACCGCGACCTCGAAGCTGTCGGGGATGGGGCCTTCCATGGCGGTTCCCAGCACCGCGTGCTTGGCGGGCACGGAGAACGGTCGTGTCGCGCGCCCGGGAAGTGCGGTGTCTGCCGTCGGCAGCGTGGTTTTGGGTCGGGTGAACATCATCGCCGGTCTCCTCGTCGTCGCGATACGGTCAAGCATGCCCCCAGTGACGAAACAACTCACAGCGGCAGACATTCCGCTGGTGGCGTCGGTGTGGAGCGGTGCCAACGACCGACGTCGCGCAGACCTCGGGTTGGAGCAGATCGAGCATCCGGACACGGCGGCTAACCGCACCGGATCGTTCGGTGTGGGGCTGTTTGAGCAGGACCGGCTGCTGGCGATGGCTGTCGCGATGCCGGCGTTGGCCGACGACGCGCGAAGCTCGAGGCGTGTCCCCGGGCTTGCGCACATCTCGTCGGTAGCGACAGAGGTCGGCTCGTGGGGTCACGGCTACGCCGGTCAGGTCGTGCGCGCGGTCATGTCACAGGCGGTTCGGCGTGGCTTTGCGCGAACCCAGTTGTGGACGCACGCATCCAACGCAGGCGCCCGGCGCGTCTACCTGCGGGAGGGTTTCGAGCTCTCCGGGCGCGATCGCCTCGATGACCACGGTGAGGCGATCGTGCACTTCGTGCGCGAGCTGCCGGCACCCGAGGTGCTCGGCCGTCGAGCCGCGCGAGTGGTCTGTGTTGATCCCGACGATCGGATCCTGCTGATGCACTGGCGGGACGTGCTCGACGGGCACCAGCTGTGGGAGCCTCCGGGTGGCGGGATCGAGCCGGGCGAGACTTCCTACGACGCGGTGCGGCGCGAGTGGGCCGAGGAGACCGGCCTGCCGCTGCCCACGCTGCGACCGAAGCCGGAGCCGGTCGCCCGTGACGCGATCTGGCGTGGCGCCCGGCTCGTGACGACGGAGGACTTCTACCTCGGGCGCACCGATACCCGAGCCGCACGGCTGGACGTCGGGGGTTTCATGGCGGAGGAGCAGGCAGACTCGATGGGGTACGCCTGGATGCACTGGTCGGATCTGGAGGGCTCGGAAGACCCGGTCGAGCCCGACGTGCTTGCGGTGCTCCGACGACTCGACGCCGCCGGCCCCTGGACGCAGTGACCAAGCGCGTTGGGCGGCCTTCGCCGGTTTCGCTGGCCGGCCGGCGTGTGCGGGTCGAGCCCATTCGGGCTCAGTACAGCGTCTGGCCGGCCGCGAGCATGGCGACGAATTGCTCGATGCGTCGGGCTCGCGTCTCTGGACGCTTGGCCTGGTGGATGCGGAAGAGGATGGCGTAACGGTTCGTGCGGCTCACGCCGGCAAAGAAGTCACCGGCCGCAGGGTCCGCATCCAGGGCAGCCTGCAGGTCAGCCGGCACCTCATGGAAAGCCCGCCGTCCGTACGCCGCGTCCCAGCGGCCGTCCGCCTTTGCCTTCTCCACCGCGGCCAGCCCGGCCGGTTGCATCCGCCCGGCTGCCGTCAGTTCGTCGATCTTGGCCACGTTCACTTCGGACCACATGCTGCGCGAGCGGCGTTGGGTGAAGCGCTGGAGGAACCACTGCCCGTCGTACGACGCCTTCTGGCCGTCGATCCAGCCGTAGCAGAGGGCGCCTTCGACGGCTTCCTGGTAGGTGACGGTGGAGATCCCGGACCCCTTCTTGGCGATCTTGACCCAGACGCCGGCCGCGCTTGCGTGGTTCGTGTCCAGCCAGCCCTCCCAGGCTTCGGACGACGCGAACGCGATGATCGGCAGGTCTCCCTTCGGGCTCAGCTCCACGGGGCTCAGTCTGTCATCCCCGCGGCGCCAACCGGGGTGCCGGCCACGAGGGGCTGACTTCCAGGTTGCCCCTCGACCGTTGGCCGTACTCGTGCTCACCCGCCGGCGGGACTCGGAC
>JBOHDU010000178.1:0-1989 GCA_050700615.1 Nocardioidaceae bacterium | reverse complement strand
CGGCGACGACGGGCTCGACGAGCTGACCACCACCACCACATCGCAGGTGTGGTCGATCGTCGCCGGCTCGGTGAGGCAGGAGCGGCTCGACCCCGCTGAGCTCGGGCTGCGCCGCGCCGAGCCGGCGGACCTCAAAGGTGGCGATGTCGGGTTCAACGTCGATGTGGTCCGGCGACTGGTCGATGGGGATACCGGGCCGGTTCGCGATGCGGTCCTGCTCAACGCCGCCGCGGGCATCGCCGCCTATGACATCAGCGAAGCACCGCTGGTCACCCGGCTCCGCGACGGGCTGGAGCGAGCGGCGGTGTCGATCGACTCCGGAGCCGCGAAGGCCAAGCTGGCTGACTGGATCAAGGCGGTCACCGCCGCTTGACCCCTGGCTTCCCGGGCGCACGGGAGCCCCGCACAGGTTGTCCGACGGCTGGCGGGCGGACCGTATGGCTGGGGTGGCTGCGGCGTACGTCTTCCGGCAGTTGACGGCTCGGCCCGGCACCAAACAACGTTAGGGTCAGTGGATGAACTGGCCGAAGAACGCCTCGATCCGCCGCCAGGCGTCGGAGGCAGCCGGGGGGTTGGGCCCCATGCCGGTCACTCGGAACAACGGGCGCAGGACCCACGGCCCCGGGAACGCGTCGTCGATGAATGCGTGTCCGGCTTCGGGGTACTCCTTGACATCGTGCGGGACGCGGGCTCGGGTCAGTGCCTCGTCCAGTTGCGTGGCCGCGCCGCGCAAGCTCCGGTCCCTTGCGCCGTAACTGCCGACGACCGGGCATGCACCGTCGAGGGCAGTGTCGAGGTCGGCAGGAAGCCTGCCGTAGTTGACGGAGCTCACGTCGAACCCGCGATTGACGGCCAGCAGCGCGAAGCCACCGCCCATGCAGAATCCGATCACGCCGATCTTCCCGGTGCACTCGGGACTGCTCTGCAGCCACACCCGCGCCGCCTCGATGTCGCAGAACGCCCGGCCGGATCCATTCGACAGAGCCTTGAACGTCGCGCGGAGACAGCGCAATGCGCCGCCGCTGCTGAACAGATCCGGCAGCACCGTCAGGTAGCCTGCCGCCGCCAGCCGGTCGGCTTGACGCCGCATGACGTCGTCGATGCCGAAGATCTCATGGACAACGACGACGCCAGGCCAGGGACCGTCGCCAGACGGGGTCGCGACGTACGCGGAGAGCGTGGGGGAGATCCCCGCCACCGCAGTCGTACTGAGATCGATGGTGGCCACGGTGTCTCCCTTCGCGCCTTCTCACCCGACCTTACTCAGCGGTCGGCGCTGGAGGGGTCGCCCGGACTTGAGTGTGCCGCGCCGACAGCCCCGTCGTGCAACGCCGAAGGCGACTCGAGCGTGACTGGGTGTCGTGGCGGCCGGTGCGCGGTCGCCAGCACGGCACGGCGTGGGGTGGTGAACGGCGGCACGGCGCGGGTGTGGGGACGGCGCGGTGTGCCGGGTGCGGCGCGAGGGCAGGGTCTACGGCCGACGCTACTCCTCGGCGCCGAGGGAGAACGCAGCCTCGAGATCGTGTGTGGAGTAGGTACGGAAGGCGATGTGCGTCTCGGTCGAAAGCACGCCGTCGACCTTGTTGAGGTGGTCCGGGATCAGATCCGCGACATCGTCGTGCTGCCTGACGCGCACCAGCGCGATGAGGTCGATGCCGCCGGTGACGGAGTAGACCTCGCTGACACCCTCGATCGCGGCGATCTCTTCCGCGACCTCGGGGATGCGGGCCACATCGGCCTTGATGAACACGATCGCGGTGATCACGTCGCCTCCTGCTTAGGTTGGGTACGACGCGAGCCTAACGCCAACCGGGCGGCCCCCCATTTGCGGCGGGCACGCGGATGAATCCAGGCGTGAGACCCGGATTCGCGGAGCGTGGCGTCGACTGTCAGGCGCGGAGGTCGGCGTACTCCGACCGACCGACGCGGACGGCACCCGCTGTTTCGGGCGGGCGGTGGGGCCGGGAGTGGGGTGCAAACCAGCCGACC
>JBOHDU010000177.1:0-3478 GCA_050700615.1 Nocardioidaceae bacterium | reverse complement strand
GAGGGGCGAGGTCCGCGCGCCGCTACTCGGCCAGACGGCCACGTTCGTTATGGAGGCGGCCCCTCAAACTGACGGAGGGAGAGGGATTCGAACCCCCGGAAGCGTTGCCGCCTCAGCGGTTTTCAAGATCTCCGACTGATGTCTGCGGGCGTTCGCCGGGAGTCGGCGTGAACTCCCACTCGGCACGACGAGTCCGTCTTGGACCGCCCACGACCGCCCCCGTTCGCCTCGGTTGCCGTCAAGGTTGCCGTCACCTTGGCCGCGATCTCCACAAGAGGCCAGAGCGCGGACGCCAAGAACCGTGTTTCACCGTCGCGACGGGTGCTCGGTCAGTCGTCGAGGACCTCGACCGCCAGCTCATTGAGGTGGACGGGATCGGCGACCACATCGATTGCCGTGATCCGGTCGCCCGCCAGCCTGAACACGAACGCGACTCTGGGCCGACCGCCCGGCGCCCAAACGAGGCCTGGCGCCCCTCCGACCACGGCTCGAGCCGCGCCCCTCGCCCGCCCCCTTAAGGACGCGGCTACGGTGGGCGCGCCCCGCATCTCGGGTGGCGACCCGAGGCCGATCGCGGTGGCGTCCGGCGTGACAACGACCTCCGGGGCCAACAGCGTCAGCAGCCGATCCAGGTCCCCCTCGCGGGAGGCGGCCCGAAAGGCGTCCACGATCTCGCGGTCGCGCTGGCTGGCGCGATCGGCACCGGATCCCGCCGTAGCGCCGCGGACCCGGCGGCGGGCCCGGCTGGCGAGCTGCCGGGTCGCAGCCAGGTTACGCCTGACGACGGGCGCGATCTCCTCAAAGGGGATCTCGAACATGTCGTGGAGCACGAACGCGACGCGCTCAAGGGGCGTCAGCTTCTCCAGCACGACCATCAGGGCGAGACCGACCGCGTCCCCCAGTACGGCCTCCTGTTCGGGGTCGATCGTCGCCTCGCCACCGAACACCTGCTCCGGTGCCTGGTCGGCGAAAGCTACCTCCCGCCGCGCCCGCCGTGAACGGAGCTCGTCGAGGCACACTCGCGCCACCACGGTCGTCATCCAGCCGCCCAAGTTGTCGACCCCGCCGACACCCGACCGGCTGAGCCGCATCCAGGCGTCTTGGACCGCGTCCTCTGCAGCGCCCCGCGAACCCAGCATGCGGTAGGCCACCGACTGCAGCCGCGTCCGGTCGGCTTCGAACCGCTCGGCCAGCCATCGCGTTTCGTCCATCGGTCACATTCTCCTGGTTGCCTCCGTCATACCAATGACGAACTAGCCCCATCAGATGTGACTGGAACCCGGGGGGCAATTCGAGGAGATTCGACTCATGCAGCCACGAACGAAGAACCCCGCGACGATCATCCCAGAGGTGGGACAAGCCATCGGAGCCCTGGTGGCGGCACTCCGCAGCGCGGGGTTGCCGGAGGCTACGGCCAACCTCGTCCACTTGCGCGCCAGTCAGATCAACGGGTGCAGTGCCTGCCTTGAGGGTGGCGCGCGCACGGCTCAGAAAGCGGGAGAGTCGACCGAGCGCCTGTTCTCGGTAGCGGCGTGGCGAGAGGCGCCGTATTCACGGAGGCTGAGCGCGCTGCTCTGGCGCTCGCCGAGGCGGTTACTCGCCTTAGTGACCGCCCCGACCCGGTGCCCGACGAGGTGTGGGCGGAGGCGGCCAAGCACCACTCCGAGCGGGAACTCGCCGCACTGGTCCTCTGGATCGCGACCGCGAACCTCTTCAATCGCGTGAACGCCACGACAAAGCAGGTCGCCGGCGCCTGGCACTGAAAGCTGCCGTTTCGGACGGCCGACTCAGGAGTGTGCACCATTGACCGAGGCGATCATCGAGGCGGAGGGCGTGATCAAGCGCTTCGGCAAGATCGAGGCTCTGGCCGGGCTTGACCTTGTGGCGCGCAGCGGTCAGGTGACGGCCGTGCTCGGCCCGAATGGTGCCGGGAAGACAACGTTCGTGCGTTTGGTCGCCACACTGCTTCGTCCCGATGCGGGGACCCTGCGGGTTGCGGGCATGCCTGTCAATCACCATCCCGAGCGGGTACGCCACGTCATCGGGCTGGCTGGACAGTATGCGGCCGTCGAACCGACCATGACCGGGCGCGAGAACCTAAAGATGGTCGCCCGACTGTTTGGCCACTCGCGTAGGCAGGCCGCGGCCAGCGCGGACGCGGTGCTGAGCCAGCTGGATCTCACGGAGGTAGCCGACCGCCAAGCTAAGACCTACTCTGGCGGTCTACAACGCCGACTCGACCTCGGAGCAAGCCTGGTCGGGTCGCCCCGTTTACTGCTTCTCGACGAGCCTACCACCGGGCTCGATCCCCGCAGCCGCAGCGAACTGTGGGATGCGATCCGCGACCTTGTGGCCAGGGGTACCGACGTGCTCCTAACGACGCACTATCTCGAGGAGGCCGACCAGCTCGCCAGCGAGGTGGCGATCATCGATCACGGCCGCGTCATCGCCCACGGCACCCCTTTAGAGCTCAAGGCGCTCGCTGGCAGCGACGTGATCGAGGTCCGCGCGCATCGCGTCGCCGACCTGTCTGCGCTGGCACAGGCGTTGGCGTCTCTCGGCTCGGAGCGGCCGCGCATCGACGCGGGCAGCAGCCGAGTCACCGTTCCAGTCGCCGGAGGGCGATCCGCGATCTCCGCCGCGGTTCAAGCACTCGGAGCTGTCGACGCTGAGGTCGACGACATCGGCCTACGCCGCCCAACGCTGGACGAGGTTTTCCTAAAGCTGACAGGGGCACGCACCCAGTCCGCCAACGGCGGCGACGTGGATGGTGCGACGAAAGGGGCCGGGGCGCTACGAGTCGGGGGGCAAGGGCAGAAGAAATGACAGCTGTTCATACTCCGGCAAGCCCCGATAGCGGGGCCTCCTGGACCGTTGCCACCACCAAGACCGCGCGACTGAGCACCACTATCTTGGTCGTGGCCGTGCGGAAACTGCGCAAGTTCTCTCGTTCGCCGCAACTACTAGCGTCCAGCATCGTGGGTGGGGCGGTGTTTCTGATTTTGTTCCGGTACATCTTTGGGGGAGCCATCCGGTTCGGAACAGTGCCCTACGTGGACTTCCTCATCCCCGGCATGGTCATGACCAGCGCCATCATTACCGGAACCTTCAATACGGTCGGCGGTGCCGAGGACAGGGCGAGTGGGTTCTACGATCGACTGCGTTCGCTGCCCGCTCCTCGTATCGGGACGGTGGTCGGCATGGCGCTGGGCGATAGTGCTGTCGCGGCCTTCGTAACCGCGGTCACCGTAGCTATGGGTTTCGCGGTTGGCCTTCGTCTACACGGCACGGTGGGTGGTGCGCTCCTGGCATTCGGGTTGTGCCTAGTGTACGGCTTCGCTTTCCAGTGGGTGTTCCTGTGCATTGCGCTCGTGTCGCGTAGCGCCCAGGGCGCCCAGGGCTTTTCGATGCTCGCCTACCCCGTCATCTTCATCTCAAGCGCATACGTTCGCGTGACCACTCTGCCCGGCTGGATGCA
>JBOHDU010000176.1:0-4148 GCA_050700615.1 Nocardioidaceae bacterium | reverse complement strand
CCATTGTGTCGTGTCCCCTAACAGCGCGACCAGCGAGGTAGGCCCGTGAGCGAACAGCTTCGCCTCATGCACGTCCATGCGCACCCCGACGACGAGTCGAGCAAAGGCGCGGCAAGCACGGCCAAGTATGTCGCCGAGGGTGTCGACGTCCATGTCGTGACGTGCACCGGGGGCGAGCGCGGATCCATCCTCAACCCCAACATGGATCGTCCCGACGTGCTCGCCAACATCACCGAGATCCGCCGCAAAGAGATGGAGCGGGCGCGAGAGATCTTGGGGGTCAAGCAGGACTGGCTCGGCTTCGTCGACTCGGGCTGGCCCGAGGGAGACCCCAAGCCACCGCTGCCGGACGGCTGCTTCGCGCTGGAGCCTCCGGACCAGGCCGCGCGCCCGCTGGTGGAGCTGATCCTCACGTTCCGGCCCCATGTCATCACGACGTACGACGAGAGCGGCGGCTACCCGCATCCCGACCACGTCATGTGCCACCTGATCACGATGCGCGCCTGGCAGGCCGCGGGCGATCCGGCCGCCTATCCGGGCACCGGAGAGCCGTGGCAACCGCTGAAGCTGTACTACCAGCACACGTTCCACCGGGACCGCATCGTGGCCCTGCACGAGGCGATGCTCGCTCGAGGCCTCGCGTCGCCGTACGCCGAGCGGCTCGAGGAATGGAAACCCAACCCCGAGCACGAGCAGCGCGTCACCACGCGGGTTCCGTGTGCCGCGTTCTTTCACGTGCGCGACCAGGCCCTGATCGCCCACGCGACCCAGATCGATCCCAACGGGCACTGGTTCGCGATCCCGCTCGAGGTGAGTATGCAGGCGTGGCCGACCGAGGACTTCGAGCTTGTCGAGAGCCTGGTCCCGGTAGACCTGCCCGAGGACGACCTGTTCGCAGGGATCCGGGACCTGGCCTATGGCTACGACGGCCGACGCGAGAGCATGGGGGCATGAACCCCGCGATCCAGCTGGCGAAGGTCAAGGCGAGCCAGGTCGGGCCGGGGTGGATCGCGTTCTTCGTCGTCATCGCCCTCTGCGTCGTCACCGTGCTCCTGTGGCGAAGCATGAACCACCAGCTGCGCCGGATCAAGGTGCCACCCTCCGACCGACCCCATCGCAAGATCCAGCTGCCACAGGCCGGCGGCGACCGGCCGAGGCAAGATGAAGACAACTTCTCCGAGGGGGACCAGGACGACCCTGGGTCCGGCAGCTCGAGGCTCTGAGCTCGTGCGGGGTTGGTGGGCTCGCCTGGCCCCGCCCATGGCGCTCGCAGGAGATGAGGTGAGTCGTGGCTGATGCCGCCTCCTGGCGCTGGCGCGACCGAACCCTGTGGTCGCGCGGGGTTGCGGCTCCGTTGCGAGCCTTCATGCGCACCGAGTCCGGAAGCGCAGGCGTGCTGGTGGTCGCCATCGTGGCGGCCCTGCTCTGGGCGAACATCGACGTCACCTCCTACGAGTCGGTCTGGCAGACGACTCTTTCGATCCGCCTCGGCAGCGTCGGCGTAACCCTCGACCTGCGGACCTGGATCGACAGCGGACTGATGACGCTGTTCTTCCTCGTCGTGGGCCTGGAGGCGCGACGCGAGTTCGATCTCGGTGATCTGCGCGACCGGCGGCGGTTCGTGCTCCCGTGTGTCGCCGGCGTGGTCGGGATGCTGGTCCCGGTGCTGATCTTCCTCTCCTTCAACGCCGGTGGCGCCGGAGGCCACGGTTGGGGCGCCGCGATGTCGACGGACACCGCGCTCGCGTTGGGCTTTCTCGCTCTCCTCGGTCGGCAGGTTCCCGACCGGATCCGGATATTCCTGCTGACGGTCTTCGTCGTGGACGACCTGGTGGCCCTTGTCGTGATCGCCTTCGTCTACAGCAGCCATGTCGACGTCTGGGCGCTCGTCATTGCCATCGTGGCATTCGGCCTGCTCATCGGTGCTGAAGTTTTCGGCGTGCGCCACCGGCTCGTCTTCGCCGGCCTCGGCGTCGCCGTCTGGGTTGCGCTGCTGGAGAGCGGGGTGGACCCGGTGGTCGCCGGGCTGGCGATCGGCCTGAGTGCGTCGGCGTACACGCCGAGCAGAGGTGACCTGGAGCAGGCAACCGGCCTCGTCAGGTTGTTTCGTGAGCAGCCGACCCCCGAGCTCGCGCGATCGGCGACGGCGGGTCTGACGTCCACCCTGTCACCCAACGCGAGGCTGCAGAGCGCCTACCATCCCTGGACCAGCTACCTCGTCGTCCCACTCTTCGGTCTGGCCAACGCCGGGATCGTCGTCAACGGCAGCTTCTTGGCCCATGCGTACACGACTCCGGTCACGCTCGGCATCTTGATCGGGTACGTCGTAGGTAAGCCGCTGGGCATTGCGGGGATGTCATGGGTGCTGGCCCGGATGACCGGCGGACGTGTTCGCGCACCCGTCGGGTGGGCCGCGCTGCTCGGGACCGGCACCATTGCCGGCGTCGGCTTCACCGTGTCCCTCCTCATCGCCACGCTGGCCTTCCGCGGCCCCAACCTGGCTCAGGCGAAGCTTGCCGTTCTGTCCGCCGCCGTGGTGGCCTCGGGACTCACGTGGGTTGTCTTCCGGGTCACCGCGACGCTGTCACCCACCCGCCGGGCCCGGGCTCTCCTGGGTGACTCCGAGCAGCTGGTCGACCTCGTGCAGCCGGTGGACCCCACACGCGACCACATCCGCGGCCCGGCGACCGCCTCGGTGACGGTGGTCGAGTACGGCGACTTCCAGTGCCCCTACTGTGGCCAGGCCGAGCCCGTGGTCAGGGACTTGCTGTCCGACGACGACCTCCGCTACGTGTGGCGGCACCTGCCGCTCACCGACGTGCACCCACAGGCCGAGCTGGCTGCCGAGGCTGCCGAGGCCGCGGCCGGGCAGGGCGCGTTCTGGGCCATGCACGATGTGCTGCTCGCCCACCAGGACCGGTTGCGGGTTACCGACCTGATGACCTATGCCGAGGGGCTCGGGCTGGATGTGCAGCGGTTCCACGATGACCTGGCGCATCACACACACGCCGTCCGAGTCGCTCAGGATGTCGAATCCGCCGATGAGAGCGGCGTATCCGGGACCCCGACGTTCTTCGTGAACGGCCGGCGTCACTACGGCGCCTACGACGTGCAGACCCTGACCGACGCGATCCGGGTGGCGCGCGCTCGGGCGAAGACCGCGGCGGCCGGATCTCCCGGGCCAGGCCCAGCCAGCACCGTCCAGGCGGAGACAGACCACTAGCCGCGCATGGTCCGATGCGGGGCGCTCGCGCGCCTTCGACCGGAGGGGGGTGAGGCTCGACCAGCGCTAGCTGGCGGTTCGGCTAGCGGGTCAGGCGTGTTTCCAGGTCACCGAGAATGCGCCCGAGGTGCTGATCGATCCGGTCGTCGCCTTCGTGGTCGTGCCCGAAACCATGTCGATCTTGTCGGGGTTGAGCGACGCGAGCGACTGGCCGTTGGCCATGGAGCTGCCGAAATTGACCGTGCCGAAGTTCGTCAAGGGGAGAACTCCACTCGAGCTCGACGGTGCTTCTGCGATCACTTCCGCGGAGGACCGGGCTGCCTTGTGCTTCTGGACTGTTCTGTAGGTCCAGCCCTTCGTGGCGTTGGCGATCGTCAGTGTGAAGGAGTTGCGACCTGCGGCGACCACCGACGCGGAAAGGTGGTCACCGGGGGACACGGGGTACGACGACGTACTGAGGTTGACCGGGAACTTCGGGTACATCTCGTACCACGCGTAGTAGCTCGGCACCCCGGTAGCCGAACAGTCGGCGTCCGTGCCCGTCTGCTCGACGGAGTTGCTCGAGTAGCCGTCGAGACCCACCCAGAAGCTCGAGTAAGTCTGCGTCTTGGTGCAGGTCGCCGTGGGCTGTGTCCACGACGAGGAGACGCTGTTGAACGTGGTCCCGGTCGCCGCATAACCGGCCCAGTTCGAGCTGGTGCTTTGGCTGATCTTGTGGTTGGGCGCCTGGAGGACCCCGCCGTGATGAACGCTTACGGCGGTGGCGGGTGCCGCGACGGACAGTGCTGCGGCGAGCACCGCTGCGAACAGAACCTTGCGCATGACGGACTCCCAAGGGCTCGGGGGGCGACGTGGTCCGGTCAGCATGGCACCAGCCAAGGGGATCGGCAATCCCCCATTTGGGCCAGATTGTCTCCACCGTCGC
>JBOHDU010000175.1:0-3770 GCA_050700615.1 Nocardioidaceae bacterium | reverse complement strand
CCGGGGTGGAGCGCTGACGCCTCGACCATCGCGTTCAGCGGCGCAGTCGACGCCGTTGCCGTGGACGATGAGTCGGCAGACGACCGGGCGAAGCGTGCTGGTGCCCCGATCGTGGCGGACGGCCTGGAGTACCAGGCAGACGGCGTCGGCTACCTCAAGACGATGCGGATGCAGGTGCAGGTCGTCGACGTCGCCACGGGCGCCGTACGCGCGGTGACGACCGGTGAGCACCACGCCCAGAGTCCCGCGTGGTCGAGCGACGGCAAGACCCTGGCGTTCACTGCCCGGCGTCACGACGACTCGGCCCTGGACCCGCGCAGCGCCGTCCACGTGATCGATGTCGACGACCCGAAGGCGACCCCCCGAGTGGCGGGCTTCGCCGACAGCTACGCCGCGACGGTCGACTTCACCCCCGAGGGCACGCTCCTCGTCGTCGGCTTCGCCGGTCCGGCGCGGGGTCACCTGCGGCTCTACGGCGTCGACCCGGCGTCGGCCCAGGCCACCGACCTCGCCCCGACGTTGGACCGCAACCTCATGCCGGGGGCGCCGGCGTACCCGGGTGCCCTTCCGAAGCTGACTGCCGACGGGCAGAGCGTGCTCTTCTGCATCCGAGACCGCGGTTGCACCCATCTGTACCGGGTTGCCCTGGACGGCAGTCGGGAGCCAGTGCTCGTGCATGGCGGTGACGGCCACGTCGTCAGCGGGCTCAGCGTCGTAGGGGACCGGGCGGTCGTGGCCCTCGGAACGCCCGAGTCGTTCGGCGAGATCGTCGACATCGACCTCGCAACCGGCGCCACCAGCACCCTGACCACGCACGGTGAGGCGATCGCGGAGGTGGCCCTGTTCCCGAGGGAGTCCCGAGAGTTCACCCTCGCGGACGGCACCGTCGTACAGGCATGGCTTATGCGCTCGCCCGACACCACCGGTCCGAGTCCGCTGCTCGTCGACATCCACGGCGGGCCGCACAACGCCTGGAACTCCGCTGCCGACGAGATGCACCTCTACCACCAGGAGCTGGTGGCCCGGGGCTGGACCGTCTTGCTGGTCAACCCGCGCGGCAGCGACGGCTACGGCGAGGAGTTCTACGACGCAGTCTTCGGCGCCTGGGGCGAGGCCGACGCGCACGACTTCCTCGAGCCGGTCGACGACCTCGTCGCCGAAGGCATCGCCGACCCGAAGCGGTTGGCCGTGACCGGATACAGCTACGGCGGGTTCATGACCTGCTACCTCACCAGCCGTGACGCCCGGTTCGCGGCCGCGGTCCCGGGCGGCGTCGTCGTCGACACCATCAGCATGGGCGGCACGAGCGACGACGCGCACGCGCTGTCCGTGCTCGAGCTGGGCCTCCTGCCCTGGCAGGACGCCGAGCGGCTCGGCGAGCTGTCGCCGTACGCCCGGGTGGCCGACGTCGAGACGCCGACGCTGGTGCTGCAAGGTGCAGACGACGTGCGTTGCCCCGTCGGGCAGGCACAGCAGTGGCACTACGCCCTGGCCGAGCGAGGTGTCCCCACCCGGCTGGTCCTCTACCCGGGGGCCAGCCACATCTTCCCGCTCGCGGGCAAGCCCTCGCACCGGATGGACTACTACCACCCTGTCATTGGCTGGGTGGAGCAGTACGCCGGCAGCGCCAAGGGTCCGCGCCCCGCAGCGATCGACGAGGACCACTGGCAACGGCGCCTCTCGGCGATCGCGACCAAGCACGGGGTCCCGGGCGCACAGCTGGGGATCCTCCGGGTCGGGACCGATGGTGCTGCCGACGAGCTCGTCCGGGCAGCGACGGGTGTCCTGCACGCCGGCACCGGCGTCCCGACGACGGTCGACGCGGTGTTCCAGATCGGGTCGATCACCAAGGTCTGGACGGCGACCGTCATCATGCGGCTCATCGACGACGGTAAGTTTGAGCTCGACACGCCGGTCGTCGAGCTCATCCCTGAGCTGACGCTCTCCACGCCGGAAGTGACCAAGGGCGTCACCATCCGGCACCTGCTCACCCACACCAGCGGAATCGACGGCGATGTCTTCACCGACACCGGCCGAGGCGACGACTGCCTGGAGAAATACGTCGCCTCCCTCAGTGACGCGGCGCGCAACCACCCCCTGGGCGCCACCTGGTCGTACTGCAACTCCGGCTTCTCAGTCCTCGGTCTGGTCATCGAGAGGCTCACCGGCAAGACCTGGGATGCCGCCCTGAAGGACCTGCTTTTCGAGCCGCTCGGCCTCACCCACACCGGAACGCTGCCTGACGATGCGCTCCTCCACGCGGCTGCGATGGGCCACGTGTCCGGCGGTGACGAGCCTGTGGTCGCGCCGGTCTGGGCCCTGCCTCGGTCGATGGGTCCGGCCGGGCTGATCAACGCGACCGTGGCAGACGTCCTCGCGTTCGCGCGGATGCATCTCAACGGGGGACTGGCGGTTGACGGCACCAGGATCCTCAGCGAGGCAGCCACGGAGGAGATGACGACGTTCCAGACCGAGGTTCCCGACAAGTACCTCCTGGGCGATTCCTGGGGCCTGGGCTGGATACGCTTCGACTGGCACGGACACCGACTCATCGGGCACGACGGCAACACCATCGGCCAGGCGGCATTCCTCCGGATCCTGCCCGAGGCCGGCCTTGCGGTCGCGCTGCTGACCAACGGTGGCAACACCCACGATCTCTACGAGGAGTTGTACGGAGAGATCTTCGCGACGCTGGCCGATGTGCGGATCCAGGACCCTTTGGTCCCACCGGCGGTCGCGCCCGACACCGACATCACGCCGTACCTCGGTGCCTACGAGCGTGAGTCCGTGCTCACCGAGATCCTCGAGGCCGACGGGCATCCGGTCATGCGCACAACGCTGATGGGACCGCTGGCCGAGCTCGAGCCCGAGCCGGTCACCGAGTACCAGATGATCCCGGTTGCCCAGGGCTTGTACGCCGTGCGCCCCGAGGGGATGGAGTCCTACGCGCCGGTGACGTTCTACACGCTCCCGACGGGCGAGGAGTACGTGCACTTCGGTGCGCGAGCCACGCCGAGGAAGCTGGTGTGACGCTCGTGCCCGCCATCGAAGTCGTACTCCCAGAACCAGACCTGGAGGGGATGCTCGCCGACCTGCGCGAGCTCATCGAGTGCGAGTCGCCGTCGTCGGATCTCGCGGCGGTCGCACGTTCGGCCGACCTGGTGGCCCGGATTGGCACGACGCGCCTCGGTGTCGCACCGGAACGAGTCGTGGTCGACGGATGCACGCACCTGCGCTGGCGCGTCGGCGGGGCTTCGGAGCGCCCCCGGGTGCTCCTTCTGGCGCACCACGACACCGTGCACCCGATCGGGACTCTGACCTCCTCGCCGTACTCCGTCACCGACGGGGTCCTGCGAGGACCAGGGTGCTTCGACATGCTCGCCGGCCTGGTGATGGCCATCCACGCGCTCGCGGGGCTTCCCGACCCGGACGGAGTCACCCTGCTCGTGACCGGCGACGAGGAGATCGGCTCGCCGACCTCGCGCCACCTCATCGAGGAGGAGGCGCGTGGCGCTCGCGCGACCCTCGTCCTGGAGGCGTCCGCCGATGGCGGCGCGCTCAAGACCGCTCGCAAGGGCGCCTCGTTGTACGAGCTCGAGGTGACCGGTCGAGCGGCGCACGCGGGACTTGAACCGGAGCTGGGGCTCAACGCCTCCGTCGAGCTGGCGCACCAGATCCTGGCCATCGGGGCGCTCGGTTCTGCTGACCTCGGGACCTCGGTGACCCCGACGGTCGCCGCCTCGGGCACAGCGAGCAACGTGGTCCCGGCC
>JBOHDU010000174.1:0-15429 GCA_050700615.1 Nocardioidaceae bacterium | reverse complement strand
TCTCGAGGAGGCCGAGGAAGCGGTCAGCGTCTCCGAACCTCCGCATCCGCCGCAGCACCGAAGCCGCGGCGTGCTGGAACGAGAGGTCGAAGTACGCCGCCACACCTGGCGTATCGCACATCGCCTGCACCAAGCCGGGCCGCATCTCGGCCGGCTGCAGATAGGAAACCCGCACGCGGCCTACGCCCGGGACCCCCGCCAACTCGGGCAGGAGCGACTCGAGGAGCCGGATGTCGCCGAGGTCTTTCCCGTACGACGTGGAGTTCTCACTGACCAGGAACACTTCGCGGACACCCTGGCCGGACAGCCAGCGCGCCTCGGCCACGACGTCGGGGGGACGCCTCGACACGAACGCCCCCCGGAACGTCGGGATCGCGCAGAACGAGCAGCGACGGTCGCATCCGGATGCCAGCTTCAGCGGCGCCATCGGGCCCGAGCCCAGGCGCCTCCGCAGCGCGCGCGGGCCACTCGCCGGAGCCACGCCCGGTGGCAGATCAGGTGTCGAATATGCGTGGCCGGGCAGCAAAGGTGGGCCGGCGCGCCCGCGATCAACCGGGGTGATGGGGAGCAGCGTGCGACGATCCCTGGGGGTGTGCGAGGAAGGTCGGTCCCCCGCCAGGATGCTCGTCAGCCGGGCGGCAATATCTGGGTAGTCGTCGAACCCCAGCACCGCGTCGGCCTCCGGAAGCGACTCGGCAAGCTCCTTGCCGTAGCGCTCGGCCATACAGCCCACGGCCACCACCGCCTGAACGTTGCCCTGGCTCTTCAACGCGGCCGCTTCGAGCAACGTATCGACCGAGTCCTTCTTGGCCGCCTCGACGAAACCGCACGTGTTCACGACAACAGTGTCGGCATCGGCCGGATCGTCGACCAGCCGGAACCCGCCGGCTTCCAGGCGAGCCGCGAGCTCCTCCGAGTCGACGTCGTTACGGGCGCAGCCGAGCCTGACCAGCGCGACCGATGCGAGCGCCCCAGTGTGGGAGACGGAGGCCGGCACCTCCTCAGGGCGGGGTCCGCGGTGCTCAAGGGTGTCCATGGGTGCCCCCAGTATGCCGCGCTCCAGACACCTCCCCCACCTCCGCTCAGACCGAACGTGTCGGAGTGTGGAGGAGTCAGTGGGTCGACGACGGCGTACGAGCGGCTCGCACGGTGGCATGCGCGGCGACTCCCGACGAGCCCATCAGCCCCAGGTGCCGACCATGCGCGGTCAACCGGATCACACCACCGTTGCCGACGGTGACCTGCAGCGGCGCGACGCCGACCACAGCCTTGGCATGTCCGTCGGTCAGCCGACCGCGGAACAGCGTCTTCCCCGAGGCGTCTCGGACCACGACCTGTGAGCTGCCACCAACCGCACGGACCTTGACCTGGGTGTCGACAGGCGTGGCGTTGAGCTCGCTGCCGATGCCGGTCGAGCCCAGCCCGGCGGAGGTCTGTGCCTGCGGAAAGCTGTTGGGCACGACGTGGGGATCGTGCGTGAAGTAGCGCGCGACGCCCCACATCAACAGCAGCACGAGCACGGCGGCGATCAGAGCGCCCCAGCTCGACCCGGAGGCGGATCCCCTGACGATGCCCGAAGTGCCCGATGCCCGCTCGACCTCGAAGACCTGTCGTGGGTTAACCGGAGACACCGCGAACTGCTCGTCGTAGGTCGTCAACAGCGGATCGGCCTCAAGGCCCAGAACCCGGGCAAGCATGCGCAGGTGCCCTCGCGCGTAGAAGTCCCCGCCACACGGTGCGAAATCGTCGACCTCGATGTGATCGATGACGTACGGCCTGATCCTGGTGCGGTCGGCCAGCTCGTCGACGGTGAGCCCGAGCCGCGTGCGCGCCTGGACGAGCTGGTGACCGATCACCAGGCCTGCTGGCTCGAGGGACTGCTCTGCCTGGGCGTCGTCGCGCGCCCGCTCCTGCAGGAGGTCGTCGGAACTGCCATCGGGCTCGCTGACACCTGGGGCCGTCGGAGCGGAACCCGACTGCCGCACCTTACGCATCGCGCGGGCGCTCAGGTCGGTCGTGGCGTCGATGATGAGAGCGATGTTCCCCTCGGGCGGCCGATCCGCGTCACCTGAGTCGAGTCCGTAAGCGCCTCGATCCGCTTCGTGGTCGTCGCGTCGTCGTAGCTGCGCCAGCTCGGGCAGCGGCTCTGTCTGCTGCTCCGACGAGAGTGCGAGCGTCCCGTCGGCCGCAGGCTGGCGGTGCACGGGCATGGTGACCTCTGCGCGCCGTGCCCGCGACCGCAGCCCCGAGACCGCCCGCTCGAGCGTGGCCGCCCTGGGTGTCGCTTGAGAAGCGGGCACGAGCGGGCCGCCCGACAGATCCGGCTCGTGGAGAGCCTGGTGCTGGGTGGCCGTGCCCGTCGTGAGCTCGACAGTGGCCGCGGTCTCGCCCGGCTCCTGCTCGGCCTCGGTGACCTCGGCTCTGCCGTCCGCGAGGCGGGTCATGCTCGCGGCCACGTCGACCACGGACACCAGGGTCGAGAGGCCGTAGGGGGTGACGAGCGGCGCGCCGTACAACAGTCGGTTGAGCCTTGCTGCCGCGCGAGCCCGCCGGCCGGACGTCGAGAGCACAACCTCCGCGTCCGCGACCAGCCTGATATGGCCGTCGCGAACGCGCCCCCGGCGCTTGACCTCGACGCGCTCGACCGACTCCCACGGGATCCCTGACCACCCACCGCCGAGGCGGACCCGCACGCCGGTCGAGTCTGCGACGAGCAACGGGGTACGAGCGTCGCCGAATGCCAGGCCATGCACGACCGCCACCGTACCGAGCACCAGCCCGAGCACCAGGTCGATGCCGGCGTGCGTGCCGGCGAATCGCCACAGGTAGAGCGCCGCCACCACCGTCGCGACGATCGCCACCGCGGCCATCAGGCCGACGCGTCGGCGCACCACAACGTCTTCCATGTTCAGACCTCCCCCTGCAGGCTGGTGATCACGTCATCGAGATCGTCTGGCTTGATGAGTACGTCGCGGGCCTTGGACCCCTCGGAGGGACCGACGATTCCGCGACTCTCCAGGATGTCCATCAACCGACCGGCCTTGGCGAAGCCGACCCGCAGCTTGCGCTGCAGCATCGAGGTCGAGCCGAACTGTGTCGAGACGACCAGCTCAACCGCCTGACAGACGAGGTCGAGGTCGTCGCCGATGTCGTCATCGAGCTCGCGCCTGTTCTGCTGGGGCACCGTGACGTCGTCGCGGTAGGTGGGCTGCAGCTGCTGCTTGCAGTGGGCCACCACGTGCCGGATCTCCTGCTCGGTCACCCACGAGCCTTGGATGCGAGCGGGCTTGCTCGCCCCCATCGGCAGGAACAGGGCGTCACCCTTGCCTACCAGCTTCTCGGCGCCCGGCTGGTCGAGGATCACCCGGCTGTCGGCGAGCGAGGAGGTGGCGAAGGCGAGCCGGCTCGGGACGTTGGCCTTGATCAAACCGGTCACCACGTCCACGGACGGGCGTTGGGTCGCCAGCACGAGGTGGATGCCTGCCGCGCGAGCAAGCTGGGTGATGCGCACGATCGCATCCTCCACGTCGCGCGGTGACACCATCATCAGGTCGGCCAGCTCGTCGACCACGACCAGCAGATATGGGTACGGCGCAAGCACTCGCTCGCTTCCAGCCGGGACCTGCACGGCGCCACCCTTGACCGCCTTGTTGAAGTCGTCGATGTGCCGAAACCCGAAGTTGGCCAGATCGTCGTAACGCTGGTCCATCTCGCGCACGACCCACTGCAGCGCCTCGGCGGCCTTCTTCGGGCTGGTGATGATCGGCGTGATCATGTGCGGGATGCCTTCGTACGCGGTCAGCTCGACCCGCTTGGGGTCGATCATGATCATCCGCACCTCGTCAGGAGTCGAGCGCATCAGCAACGACGACACCATCGAGTTGATGAAGCTCGACTTGCCGGAGCCAGTCGCCCCCGCGACCAGCAGGTGCGGCATCTTTGCCAGATTGGCCACGACGAAGCCGCCCTCGACGTCCTTGCCGAGACCGACCACCATCGGATGATGGTCGTTGCGCGACTGTGCAGAGCGCAGCACGTCGCCGAGCGAGACGATCTCGGCGTCGGGGTTGGGGATCTCCACACCGATCGCGGACTTGCCCGGGATCGGGGACAGGATCCGGAGGTCGGCCGACGCCACGGCGTAGGCGATGTTCTTGCTCAGCGCGGTGACCTTCTCGACCTTGACTGCCGGTCCGAGCTCCACCTCATACCGGGTAACGGTCGGCCCCCGGTGGTAGCCGGTGACCTGCGCGTCGATACCGAACTGGTCGAGCACCTCGGTCAGGCGGTCGACGATCGTGTCACATGCGTCGGAGCGGGCCTTGTGTGCGCTGCCCGGCCTGAGCACGTCGTTGGCGGGCAGCGTGTAGCTGATGTCGCCGGAAAGGCTCAGCTGCTCGACCCGCTGCGGCAAGGGAGTGTGCGGGGGCGGCTCGGCGGCCGGGTCAACACCCTCGGACCCCGCTGCGGGTGACCCGACCCGCCTGGCGAACTCCCTGCCCTCCAGCATCTCGGCGGCTGGCACGTCGCCAGACATCTCGGCCATGCTTCCCACCCGGCGCCGCGCCCGTGAGCGACGCAGTGCGACGGTCGGCGTGGTGTCGGGGTCAGCGGCCCCGGCCGGCTCCTCGGTCTGGCTCGCGGCGGTACGCCCGAGCACCTTGTCGCGGGCGGCCGCGAGTCGCTGCGGGATCTGGTAGAACGGCGTCGCCGTGACCACCATCAGGCCGAAGAACGTCAACAGCACCAGCAGCGGGATGGCGATGATCGTGCTGCGAAAGAGATCGGCGATCAGCGCGGAGCCGATGTAGCCCACCGCGCCGCCGGCTTCGCGCATCGCCTCGCTTCCGCCACTGGGCCGAGGAAGGCCGTGCTTGATGTGGATGAGTCCGAGGACACCGAGTGCGATGGCACCCCAGCCGATGACGAGCCGCCCGGCGGGACCGTTGAGCTCGGGTTTGCGCATGACCCGCCAGGCCGCGAGCAGCAGCAGGATGGGTATGGCGTACGCCGCGACGCCAACGGTTCCTTCGACCACCGCGCGCACCGCGTTGCCGACGGAGCCTGGCAGCTGCCACCACTCGGCCGCGCTGACCACGATCGCGACCCCGACGAGGCCGAGACCCAGACCGTCGCGCCGATGCTCCGGCTCCAGGTCGCGTGCGGTCGACCCGATCCGACGGACGATCGCACCGATCAGATGGGCGACCCCGAGCCACACGGCAGCAAGCGCCCGCCCGAGACCGGTCACGAGCGCGGCGACCGGGCCAGGCCCGTTGCGACGCGACGAACGCGAACGGGGGCTGGAGCGGGAGCTCCGGCCCTTTCTGCTCGTCGACGACCTGCGTCGGGTCTGGCTACCGGACGCGCCGGATCGAGAGCGCGAGGCGCTCCGCGACCGCGGCGGGGAAGACGTGCGGGTCGCCATGCTCACGACCCTACGCGATAGTCACATCAGTCTCACGCGTAACACGCCACCGGGACCGGCCGCCACGCACCGCCGACACCGTCAGGCCGGCGAGGTCTCCAGGGGTACGACGAGCAGCGGGCCGCCCTCGTACATGCCGCCGTCGACGGCAAGGACCAGGCCGTCGGCATACGCCCACGGTCCTCGTACCTCGACGGCGGAGCTGTCTGTCAGGTCGCCGATCGTACTGTGGCCGTGCACGATCCGACGGCCGCCCAGACGGTCGAGAAGCTGTCTGGCTCGGTCGACCCCGCTGTCTTCGAGGAACGCGTACCGGGACGTCAGCCGTCGGAACGCCGCCCACCACACCGCCGCGTCTTCGGACCCGAGGGCCTCGGCCAGCTGGTCGTTGATCGCGTCGATGGTGTCGCCGATCTCGAGATAGTCGCACGTGTCGGCATGCATCAAGATGTCGCTGTCCCAGCGCAGGATCGCCGGCAGACCCGTCAACCAGTCGACGTGGTCGGCCCTCAGCCGATCCTGGTCGCTGACCTGACCGCCGTTGGTCATCCAGGCAAGGGCGAAGCTGCGCTGGTCACGATCGGTGTTGATCATCGATGCGCCGAACTTGTGGACCCCGAGCGCTAACAGCTCGTGGTTGCCCAGGACAGCAGCGATCTCACCACCGGCCTCAGCCGCCTGCTTCTGCCAGCGCATCACCGACTCGACGGCGCCGACTCCGTCAGGCCCGCGGTCGAAGAAGTCACCCAGGAAGCAGACCCGTGCCTCACCGCCGGACCAGTCACGATGCTCGTCGACGAGCCCTGCGTGCTGCATCGACGCCACGAGCGCGTCGTGGAAGCCGTGCACGTCACCGACTGCGAACCGCATGGGTGTGACTGTAGGACATCGTCTCGACCGGCACGTCACGTCCGATGAACCGACTCAACGCTCTGAGGCCGGCCCTTGGTCGAGCGATCGCCCGTCACCAACCCGGCGGATCTCGATCAGGTCGTGAGCCCCAACGCGGGCGTGGCCCGCATGGCCCGGCCGGTCAGCTGGTGTGCCGGTTGACGCGCACCGAGGACAGGGACCGCGCAGAACGAGCCGGCTCACCTGATCGAGGAGGGCCGCGAGCGCCGGTAGCCTGAAGTGCATCGATAGGCAGGGAAGGGACACGTGAGCGATTACCGTCGCAGCTATCGGTTGTTCCAGACCGAAGTGCGCCGTCGCGTGGGCGATGAGTCACGCCCGAGGCCCCAACGCCATCCCCGCCCTTCGGTGGTCGCCGGGATCTACCGGATCAGCTTGGCGACGGCCATCCATCACCACCCAGTGCCGCCGGCGGAGCTCACGCGCTTCAACGACGAGGCATTCGAGTTCGTGCGGTCCGAGACCGGCCTGCCCAAGGCCGTTCTCAGGCAGGCGATTCGGCTCGATCGGGTGGCGTGGGAGGCGTTCGACGCCGGGCTCGACGACACGAAGCCACGTCAGTCGCTCGAGCTGCTCGACCAGGCCTACGAGTCGGCCGCGCGCTACCCGTGATGCCATCGACATCGACCATGACGTGAACCGATTCGCGATGGTGCTTGTGTGCCTGGGCCGCTATGCCTAGACTCCCTAGGTATGAGGAGCGATCGAGTCAAGGGCAACCTCGACCTGTTGCTGCTGAGCGCGTTGACCTCCGGCCCGGCGCACGGCTACGAGGTGATCGCCATGCTCAAGCGAAACAGCGAAGGCCAGTTCGACCTGCCCGAAGGGACGGTCTATCCATCCCTGCACCGCCTGGAGGCCGGCGGTCTGCTCAGCAGCTCCTGGGACGACAGCGGGTCTAGGCGGCGCCGCGTCTACCGGATCACTGCCAAGGGCCGGCAGGAGCTGCGTGCGGAGAGGGCCGCCTGGGGGCGATTCTCCAGGGGTATGAGCGCCGTGCTGGAGGTGCGGGCATGACCTCCCAGGGCCCTATCGACGATTACCTCGACGAGTTGCTCAAGCGTCTGCACGGTCCGGCAACCGAAACTCGACGGGTGCTCTCGGAGGCGGAGGCCCACCTACGCGACGCCGCCGATGCCGCCGTGACACGTGGTCTGGACCCGACCGACGCCGAGCAGGAAGCAATAACGGCGTTCGGGTCACCCGGTCTGGTCGCCAGTACCGCCAACCGGGTGAGCGGGGCCGGCTCGCTGCGCAGCGTCTGCTCCGGGCTTGCCGAGGCCGGCGCCTGGCTCGGGGTGACCGGGCTGCTCGCGATCGGGGTCAGCGGCCCCCTGGCTTGGGCGCTGTCCTTCCTGACCGGCAAGAGCTACGTCTTCGGGCTGCCGCGGGGATCCGAGGTCGCGGCCAGCACGTGCGCGCACTGGATGTTCGTTCAGCCTGCAGCGGCCACCTGCCAGCAGGCAGGCATGCTCGAGAACGCCGACGACGCTCTGGTGCTCCGAGTGGCTGCCGGAGTGCTCGGGCTCCTCGGGCTCGCGGTCCTGCTCATGCTTCGCCGCTGGCCGCGGTGGCGGGCCGCCCACCTGCCCCCCGGTCTGCATCCGGCGATCGGTGCCACCGTGTTCGGCGGCGCCGGGGTCGTGCTGCTGCTCATGGGAGTCGGCAACCTGGCAGTCTCCCGGTCATTCGGTGCCGGCCAGTGGCTCGTCGACGCCACGATCAGCCTCGTGGTCGGCGCCTGTTATCTGGTATTCCTGCTCACGACGCTCCGCACCTCCCAACCGTCGGCTTCCGGCTGAGACCCGGGCTGAGATGCCCGCCTACGCTGGTGCCATGGGACGTCCTCCTCGCTGGGTCACCGACACCAGCCCGGGTCACTCGCAGTGGTACATCGAGCGGTTCCGCACGATGGCCAAGGAGGGCGTCGACCTCGCGGGCGAGGCTCGGTTCGTGGACGCGCTCGTCCCGACCGAGTCGCGAATCCTCGACGCTGGATGCGGTCCCGGGCGCGTTGGCGGGGAGCTCTACCGACGCGGGCACACGGTGGTCGGGGTCGACGTCGACCCCGAGCTGATCGCTGCTGCCGAGACCGACCAACCCGGTCCTACCTGGCTGCAGGGTGACCTGACCGAGCTCGATCTACCGGCGCGCGGCATCCCAGGGTCGTTCGACGCGGTAGTCGTGGCCGGTAACGTGATGACCTTTCTCGCGCCCGGCACGGAGGCCGAGGTGCTGATCCGACTGGCGCGGCACGCACGCCCCGACGGCGCTGTCGTGGTTGGGTTCGGGCTCGACCGGGGCTACCCACTGGCTGACTTCGACGCCGACTTGCTGACCGCCGGTCTGGCGATCGAGCAGCGATTCGCCACCTGGGACCTGCGCGCCTTCCAACCCGACTCGCCGTTCGCGGTAACGATCGCGCGAACGCCCGCGTAGCCCGCCTTCTCCCCGACACCACGTGGGGCCCGTCCCCGTGCCGGCATCGTGCGGAGGTCGAGGGCGGCGCCTCAGGGAAGGTCACAGAACGGAGCCGAGGGCGACGACACCCAGCGCGACGACCAGGATCACCTTGGCCCCCTCCAGACCGACGTACGCGAAGTGCTCCCGTGATCTCGGCAGGTTCTCGCCGGCGAGCACTCGCTCGGAGCGGCGGTTCAGCCGCCGTCGTACGACGCCCACCTGGGCGACCAACAGCACCCACAGCACGATCACCAACACCCACCCGCTGACCCCGGGTGACACCGCAGGCATGCAGAGCGTGGTGATCGCGAGCAGCGCGAACTCGGAGACGTTCAGGGCCTTGAACACGACCCGCCCGATGCTGAGGCCCAGTGGGATGGTCACCCCTGGCGCCCGGAACTTCAAGGGGGCCTCGAGGAACGAGATCCCCAGCACCATGCCGAGCCACACCCATACGGCGGCGACGGCGACGCCCTCGGCAAACTCGGTCACGATGCAGTCCTGTCCCTTCGTCGCGTGCCAGTGCAGGCATGCACCATCGGAGCGCCGCTGGCCGGAGCAATGCCCGCGGACAGGCGGCTGAGAGCCTGCTGATCTCACGGTAGTACCTACTACCAGGCGTAGTACGACGCTACCGGCCCACCGCTTCCCGTGCCGAGATGGCCGCCCGCCTGATGCGGGACGTGTTGCGCGGCGTCGGCTGCACGGACCGGCGTACGACGCTCCTCCGGTTCGTCGACGACGCCTCGACCGAGGAGCGGGCGGCGCTGCGCGAAGGCCTCGGCCGAGCGCCGACCTGACCGACGAGTGGTCACGGCCGCGAACTCGCCCGGGGCCTGCCCGACCACCAACGCGAGCGGAGGGCAAGGGTGGGGCTACCAGCCGACTCCGAAGCACATGAACGGCGACGCGTCTGGATGGGGCAGGTCCGCCTCCGCGGCGGCGAGAGCGTCTGCAGGCGTCGCTCCCTCGGCCAGGTGACTGTGCGTCGCCGCCAGGACCTCGCACGCGACATCGTCGTTGACGCTCGCCGGTGACGCGATCACGCACCAGGCGCCGGCATGCAGCCAGGCGATCGCCATCCCGATCGACTCCTCGCCCCACCTGACTGTGGAACGGCCCATCTCACAGGCTGACAGCACGAGTGTCGTCGGGATCGAGCTGAGCCGGTCGATGTCGTAGCCGTACCACGGACCGTCGGCCAGCTCGAGACCGGAGAAGAGCGGGTTGTCGGCCGAGTGCCGTCCGTGCGCAGCGATGTGCAGTACGTCGACCCGTCCGGCGAGCTCGTCCACGGCAGCGGCGCACGCCTCTTCGCCGGAGAGCACGGTCGGGCGGGGCCAGGTCGACGCGGCCTTGACGACTTCCTCGTCGGCACGCTCCACTCGGGGACCGGCCACGAAGCCGGCGGTTGTCGAGGCAAAGTTCTGGCCTCGCCGGCTGAGCCAAAATGTGGCAGACCGAGGGACCGTGAGGGGCCGGCCGGCGAATCCGGGCAACATCGACCACGGGGTACCGGCGAGCGCCCCGGCCGGCACGATCACCAGGCGTTCGTCGCCTTGATCGCACAACGGCTTGACCAGGTAGTCAGAGATCCGGGCCAGCCGCTGGTCCAGGCTCCCCCGGACCGCATCGCGCATCGACGCCGGCAGGTTCGTCGCGGCCATGT
This sequence comes from Nocardioidaceae bacterium, assembly GCA_050700615.1. Classification (GTDB taxonomy): domain Bacteria; phylum Actinomycetota; class Actinomycetes; order Propionibacteriales; family Nocardioidaceae; genus JBOHDU01. The sequence goes on along the minus strand of JBOHDU010000174.1, from coordinate 4,957 downwards.
CGAGGTCTGCCTGCATCCCTGCCAGCAGCGTCCCCACCGGTGCATAGGGGCCGAGGTCGAACAACTCGGCCCGTTCGGCGCTGATCGCCAGCGCGTGCAGTCCACCGTCGACGTAGACGTAGGAGAGCACCCGACCACCGGTGCTCCCCAGACTGGCCTGCACCTCCTCCATAGCGGCGGGCTGGTCCACCTGCCCCGACCCGGCTCCGAACCAGGCTCGCTGCCTGATCTGCCGCTGCAGCTCGACCTCCCGACGGGACAGCGTCGCCGGGATCCCGCGCCCGGCCCCACTGGAACGGATCTGAGCCTGCAGATGCCTCAGCTCGGTGAGGTGCGCTGCCCCTTCGGGGTCCAGGGGTGGACGTACCGGAGTGACCTTGCTGGCCAACGCCCGCGCTCGCTCCGACCATTCGAAGAGCACCTCGGGACGACCATCGTCGAGAGCGAGCCGAAGCCCCTGTGACGCCAGCCGGCGTCCGTGGCCAACCAGTGAGGTCCGCAGATCGAGGCTGCCGAACGAGGACTGCCAGTCGTCGAGCTCGGCCAGTCCGTCGCGAACGCAGGTAAGGGCCTGGCGTCGTCGACCTTCCAGCGAGCGCAGATCCGTCGCCACCTCGTGGCGCAACAACCGAGTCGCGAGCGGCGTAGCCTTCCGAACCCGAACGCTGCGAAGGATCTCGCGTACTGCCGCTCCGTCACCGAGGCGCGTCAGGTTCCGGCCGGCCTGCAGCTTGAGGTCGAGGGCCTCCTCGTGCAGTCCCTCGCGATCCAGCTCGACCGAAAGTTCCAGGGTCGCCGACGTCAGGTCGGGCGTCCCGAGCGACTTCTCGACCTCGGCCATCAGCACCACCGCGTCGGCGCGCATCCGCCATACGTCGCTTCCGCGCTTGGCGAATCGGCGACTCGCGCGCCGAGCCACGCGAATGCTCTCCGCCGCGTCATCACGCATCAGCAGCCGGGCCAAGGCAAGCTCTGCCTCGCCCTGCATCTGCCGGATTCCTCGGCTCCCGAACGCCACCGCCGCCGCAGCTAGCGCCTCCGCTGCGTCTGCGGTCATCCCGGCGGCCAGCAGCACCTCCGCGCGGTCCTTGTCGCACACGGCGCGGTAGGTCTCCGACAGCTCGGCGAGCATCGGCCTGGCCTGGTTCATCGCCGTGAGAGCGCCGACGACGTCACCGGCCAGCATCTGGGCGTAGCCGAGGTTGTGCAACGCCTTGGCCTTCGCGGAGACCAGGCCGGCGCTCTCGTAATGAGCCGAGGCGGCCTGCATGTCCTTAGAGGCCTCCGAGACCTGCCTACGCTGCAGGTACACGTTCCCGCGGTTCAAGTGGACTCGGGCCAGCGACGCATGGTCCCCGCGCAGTAGCGGAAGCGCCTCCGAGTAGCACACCAGGGCCGCATTCCCGTTGCCCGCGCGGGTGTGCAGCAGCCCCGTCTGCGACAGGATCAGTCCTCGGACCTCCGAGGCGAGGCCTGGGTTGTCGAGCGCGGTCCGGCAGATCTCGAGCCCTCGCTCGGCAGTTCCGAGCTCTGCCTCGACATGGGCGAGGGTCACCTGGATGCGGGCCCTAAGCTCGCCCGGAGCGGTCGCGATCTCGGCGCGTAGCAGGAGCTTCCGCGCCGCGTCGTAGCGCCCGGCATTGCACTTCTCGAGCCCACGTCGATGAAGCTCGACCGCAGACAACACCGATCCATCATCGCGTGATGTCTGTGACAGCCGCCACCGCTTTCCAACTTCTGGCCACGGCCGCCTTCTTGGTGTCGCCGGCTCCGCTCGCGGGCAGCCGCCCCACCAGCCGCTGTGCGATCTTCCCTGCCACCACCGGCGCGGCGAACGACGTGCCACTCCACGCGGCGAAGCCGCCCTCGGTATCACCGCGGGTGAAGTTGTCAGGGTCGATGGCCTCGCGGACCCGCCCGAACGCGCGAAGTCTGGCCACCGGTTGGAGGCCGCCTTGCAGCGCCGGCATCGTGCTGATCACGGCGGCGCCGGGCTCGTAGGCCCGCACCCAGGGGCCCGAGTTGCTGAACAACGCGACCGTCGTGAGGTTCGGGTTCAGGGCCCCGACGGAGACCACCGGGACGCAGTCCTTGCGCGGCTTGACCGGCCCCTTGCCGTTGGCCCACGGTGTGAATGCCGCCGGGTACTGCGGCCGCGCCGTGGCGTCGTTGCCGGCGGAGCACACCACCGTCGTGCCGCATTTCCCGAGCAGCTTGAGCAGGTGGTACAGCGTCTTGTCGAACTGCTTGTCGGTGGGCGTTTCGTGGTAGTAGCCCATCGACAGGTTCAACACATCGAGCGCGATGCCGCCCCGATTGTCCTCGTAGTTGCGACGCACGAGCTCGGTGATGCGGGTCAGCGCGTCGACCCAGTCGCTCTCGACGATCGGACCCGTCGAGCTGACGATGCGCCAGACGATGATGTCGGCGTCGGGGCACGCCTGGTGCACCAGGCCGGTGATGAAGGTTCCGTGACCGGAGAGCGGGTCGATGCTGCCATCGAGTGGACCAGCGAGGTCGCCGTGCAGCTCCGGATCGGTCTTGGGATCGGTGTAGCCGATGGCGTGCCCGTCGAGGCCGACGTCCGTGCGCACGACCGAGTCCAGCCAGGGGTGTTTGCCACACCCGGTGTCCAGGACGCCCACGACCGGCCGGCGCCCCTTCACCGCTTGCTGCCGGTGCGGACGAGGCCCGACCCACGTGATGGGTTGCCGGCCCCCGCTGCCGGGCCGCCCGTAGGTGGCGATGGCACGACTTTGGGTGCCGTTGGAGTCCTCGAACGGGTTGGAGTCCTCGAACGGGTTGGAGTCCTCGAAGGGGTTGGAGTCCTCGAACGGCGAGTTGACGGTCATCACATGATCGAGAGCCACACCGTCCAGCGCCTCCAGGGAGTGCTCGGCTCGCGCCTGCTGGAGCAACGTCCACCCGTCCGGCGCCTGCGCGGCCTGGCTCGGCAGCACCGAGATAACCAGCCTGCTCAGGCCGATTCCGGCCTCGCCAGGGCGGCCCTGGGCACGAGCCGCCGGAAACGACTCGTCGACGTCAAGCTGCCAGCCCAAGGACCCGGCGGCCGTGTCGAGCGTCGCCTTGACCTGGTCGAGGTCACGTTGCGACGACACGACCAGCCGGTTGGTGACGTACGCAGTGGGAGACGGCTCGACGCCGGCGACCGCCCTCGCGGTAGCCGGATCGAGCAGTCGAGCGTTGGCCCGAGCGAGATCTGCTCGCCTCGGCATGAGCGGGTGACGGTTCATGGCTGACGAACCTCTCGTCGGTCGGGTCGCGATGCTGGGCTACACGTGGGACGACTCGGGCAGGCAGGTCACAGGTCGAACGTCGGAGTGGCGAACAGCCGCTCGGCGTCGCTGGGCGAGGCGGTCCCTTCGGCGTCGTCGGCGAACAGCCAGAACCTGGTCAGGCCGGTGGGCAGCTTGGGGAGCTCGAAGCGCCCCATCCCGTCGACGAGCGCGTCCCACGTCCGGGTCTTCTGCGTGACCGAGACCTTCATCGGTTGCGCCGGGCTCACCCAGCCGTCGACCCGGCAGGCCTTCTTGCCGATCTGGCTCACGCGCAGGAGCAGTGAGACGGCACCACCGGAGAAGGCGATCGTCATCGCGTCCCCGACGCCGCGGGCACCGGCCAGCTCGTGGCTCCGGTCGATCATGTGCAGCAGCTCGTATTCGGCGTCGAGATCCTCGGTCTCGATCGCGACCAGGACCTTCTCCACCAGCCCGTCGGGCATGGGGTCGTGCCGGTCCCACATGTCGGCGAGGCGACTCTGGGTAATCTCCGCGTCAGTCATGATCGGCTCCTGAACTATCCCCCAGCAGCTTCTTGAGCTTGGCCAGGCAGCGGCCGCGAGTCGGACCGATACTGCCGATGGGCATGTTGAGGTCGCGCGCGATCCCTCCGTAGTCGGGCCTGACGTCGAACGCAATCGTGCGGAGCAGCCGTTGACACCGGTCGTCGAGTTGGCGGACACAGGTCCACAGCCGATCACCCTCGTCGCGGGTGACGACGTCCGCCTCGGCCGCTGGTTGGGCGGGCACGCGGGACTCGATGACCTCGTCGGACATGGGTCGTGCTCTCGCCTCGGCGCGAACGACCCGCCACGCCTCTCTCCTGGCAGTGGTGATGAGCCAGCCTGCGATCGCCTGCGGGTCCGACACCGAGGCCTGGTGACGAACCAGCGTCAGCCAGGCGGTCTGGACAACGTCCTCGGACCGGTCCCGGTCGAGGCCGGCTGACCGCACGACATGCCACAGCACCGGCGTCAGGACGCGAACGAGGTCGTCGAGCGCCTCGCGGCTACCGTCACGCCAGGCGCGGAACAGCGCAGCGGAGTCACCCCAGACCGAGACACGGTCGGGCGTGTCCGGGGCACGTGACGGGGTCACCAGTCCCCCCCATGCTTCGCTCAGCGTCGTAGCGGTCACGACGGGTAGGAGTCCTCCAACGCCGGTTTGATACCGACTCGGGAAGATTTCGACACCCCATATCGTCGTGCATCCGGCTACCCCCTGTCGAGGGTCCAGATCGGCGGCCCCCCGTTCGGCTCCCCGGAGCCGGGTCCGTCTCTCGTCGCGACTCGCGCCCACGCACACCGAGAGCCCCCCAACAAGTCAGGTTGCCGGACGATGTATCACCGACATCGACCCCCGCTCCTTGACCAGCGTCGCACCGAATCAGGTGCACGCGGCGGAGCGATCGTGGGCTTCGGCTCCGCCAGGGTGAGGCGACCTCGGGGGCGCTTCGCTCACCTTCGTCAGGCAGGCGTCGGGGGCCTTGCTTGGCCACGGGTGTCGGCGAGTTCGGGGCTCGCCGATACCCCGGTGAGACGGTCTGGGGGGGCCGTCTGACCACTCGGGTCGAGGTTGGTCTCGGGGCCGGCCTTGGCCGTCGTACCCTTTGGGTCGCCTGCGGCGAAGCCCGCGGGCGAGTTGAGGTCGTGCGGTCC
>JBOHDU010000173.1:0-1645 GCA_050700615.1 Nocardioidaceae bacterium | reverse complement strand
GCCCGACGTCGGCTCCTAGCAGGATCGGGACGCCAAGTGGCAGCAGCCGGTCGGCCAGCATCGCGTCGAGCTCAGCCGGGTCGCCGCAGTCGGTGAACTTGCCGGCCACGATCCCGGCGATCCCCTCGAACCAACCGGTTCTGATCAGCTGGGTCAGCATGCGGTCGAGCCGATAGACATCCTCGGTCACATCTTCGAGGATGGCGATGCCGCCACGTGCGACCCTGGTGGGCCTCGTTCCGATCCCGGCCGCAAGCATCGACACGTTGCCGCCCAGGAGCACGCCGTCGGCCTGGCCTCGCGACAGAACTGCCACGGGGTCGCCCGGCGGCTCTCGGGCAAGCAGGTCCACCACCGTGTCAGGCTCCATCAGCAGTGCGCGGAGTCCCTCGCTGCTGGGTTCGGTGGCCCGGCCAAGAGAGGTGAGCACATGCGAGTGCACGGTGACCAGGCCGAGCCATGCCGCGATCGCCTGGTGCAGCGCCGTCACGTCGGAGAATCCGACCAGCACCTTCGGCTCGGCCTCGGCCAGTTGTTTCCAGTCCAGCAGGTCGAGCATCCGTTGCGTGCCATAGCCGCCGCGAGCCAGCATCACTCCCGACACTGCCGGGTCCATCCAGGCAGACGTGAACTCGGCAGCCCGCAACTCGTCCGAGCCGGCCAGATAGGGCAGGGTCGAGTGCTTGGTCAGCAGATGCTCTGACAACTGCACACGCAACCCCCACGACTCCAGCCGCTTCACCCCCGGCTGCACCTGCTCGGCCGGCACCACCCCGGCAGTGGCGGGTACGGCGACCAGATCGCCGGGCACCAGGCGCCGGGGTCGTAGCAGCTGGTTCCCTGGCGCTCGTGGTGCCATCGCGGTGGCCTTCCGCTTGCGCAACCCCGAGGCCTCGAGGCGCCGGACCACCTCCCGCGCGCTGACCGGGGATGCACCGACAGAGACCAGCAGGCCGTAGGTCTCGGCCGGGACGTCGTAGTGGTCGCGCTCGAACCCACGCCGTGGGACGCCGTGCGCCGCGGCGAAGGCATGCAGCTCAGTCAGCGACGAGTCGCTCACCAGATGCGACCAGAGCCGGCCATGCGCAGGCCAGCTCGGCGGATCGATGAAGATCACGCAGTGTCACTCACCCGGCGGTGCCCGCGTAGCCCACCTGAGGGGGTCGGCCCGAGCTCCGGCCGACCGCGTCATCGAGCAGCAGTCGCCAGGACCGGACGAAGCCGGCGTCGACCGAGGCCTTGGTCCAGGAACCGCCCGGGCGCACCGAAGCGCCCAGGTGGAGGCGGCGTACACCGCTGTGCAGGAGCCAGGGAACGTCTTCGGCCCGCACCGAGCCGGCGGCCACCGCGGCGGCCGCGAAGCCGGGGTCGGCGAGTGCCATGGCAACCAGATCCTCGAGGCCCGTGGACATGCCGAGCACCGAACCCGCCGTGTGGACGCCATCGAGACCAGGCAGCCCGCCCACCTGTCGCCAGGCGCTTCGGGCATCGAGCGCGTGGTCGAAGGCGCGGTCGAACGTCCAGGGTGCGTCGTCCAGCGCCTCGACCAACTTCAGGCAGATCTCCAGGTCGACGTCGAGCTCGGAGGTGAGGAATCCGAAGACGAATCCCTCGACGCCGAGGGAGAGGTAGTCACCGACAAGCC
>JBOHDU010000172.1:0-1847 GCA_050700615.1 Nocardioidaceae bacterium | reverse complement strand
ACGAAGAAGATCACCAGCGCGATCACGTTGCACAGCACCAGCGCCGAGCGCGCCCGTCGGTAGAGGCGGGGCGCGATGACGTAGGTCAAGGCGAGCACTGTCAAGGTGACCGCGAGGTGGGTCATCTGGTAGTACCAGGCGGCCGCGTTGGACAGCGTTGGGTGCGCCGTCAGCCACTGGTTGAGGCTCAACTCGAAGTTGATGTGGAACAGCCGCTCGATCGAGAGGATGTCGAGAGCGTGGTTGAGGGCCGCACCGGCTCGAACTTCCGCATGTGAGCGCACGAAGTCGTAGACGAACAGCAGGGCCAGTACGATCGCCAACTCGGCGACCAGCCACGGACGAGTCCCGCCACGCGGTCGGCTGACCGCTTCCCAGGTCGCCCGCGCCGCTGCTACCGAGTGCTTCTTGACGGCCCCGACGTGGGGCCATCGGGTGGCGTTGCGAAAGGGATGCTCGGCCCGACGGCCGACCCCGAGGTCGTTGTCCGGCAACTCTGCAGTGACCCCGACCCCAGGGCGCACTTGCTCATCGCTGGGCGTGCTCACCCCTCTATTCTTAGCCAAGTCCTCAACGGAAAGCGAACTACATTCGTTCGACTCGCGGCGAGTCTGTGACAACCCGACCGCCGCCCTCCTCGTGCGGAGGTGCTGAGCCGCCCGCTCCTGGCCCTCTCCTGGGGCTCGAGCCACCCGTGGTTGATGTTCCTGATCTTGACGCGCTCTTTCGAGTTCCGGGTTTCCGCGCGCTACCAGGGACCGCTTCAACCGTCCGTACGGCCCGAGTTGTGAGACCAAACGACCTATGTGCGCGGGCTCCAGTGAGGCCTACATTCGGATATTGCACCGCTGGGGGGAAGTGCCTGGCGGAGGCGTTGACGGAGGCCTGTCCAGACAGCGCGTCTCTTCCGGCCATCACACCGAAGGCGGCTCCGCTGGGCGCACCCACTGTCTCGACGCCCGGGCATGCGGCGACGAACGGGCAGACACCCGGCTCTGCCGGTTGCAAACACTCCCGGCAGACCCGTCGTGACCTTGCGGCCCTGAGCTCCCGACACGCTCTCGGTGACGTGTCGGGAGCAGCCGTGGGGTGGCCGACCAGATCCCGCCTCACTGGCAAGTTAGGCCGGACGACTGCAACCGACCATGACTCGTTCGAGTCATCTGAGGCGCATCGGGGCGCCGTCGGCAACCGTCCGGTCGGTGGGTGTCGCCGAGTCAGCGGTGGACAGGCGAACCGGCAGGGACTCGATCCCGTAGACCGCTGACATGCCGCGGAAGTTGAGCTGGTCGGGTGGAATGGCCAAGGCAATGTCAGGAAACCGCCGGACCAGACCGCGGAACGCGCATCGCAGCTCCAGCCGAGCCAGCTCGGCGCCGACGCATCGGTGGATGCCGTGGCTGAACGCAAGGTGTGATGGGCGCTGGGTCTCCGGCGAGAACTCATCGGCATCGGGGCCCATGGCCCGGTCGCGGTTGGCCCCGCTGAGCGAGACACCCACCAGATCACCGGCACGGATCCGCTGCCCGTGAAGCTCGATGTCGTGCCTAGCGATGCGAGGGAAGGCGAGCTGTACGACGGACAGGTAGCGAAGCATCTCCTCGACCGTCGCATCGAGGGCGGCGTCGTCATCAGCTACGCGTGCCAGCGCCTCGGGATGTTGGATGAGCACGTAGGTGCCAAGCCCGAGCATGCTTGCAGATGTCTCGTAACCGCCCAGGAAGAAGCCGTCAGCGAAGCCGCCCAGCACGACATCGTCGAGAGTGTCGCCGTGCTCGGCGATCAGGGCGCCGATGACACCCTCGCCGGGGTTCGCGCGCTGTCGGCCCACCCAGTCGATCAGGAAC
>JBOHDU010000171.1:0-2573 GCA_050700615.1 Nocardioidaceae bacterium | reverse complement strand
TGGAGCACGAGCTGGGCGACCCGGCCGACGAGCGACTCAGTCTTGCCGGACCCTGCACCGGCCTCGACGAACAAGGTCGCCGAGGTTTGGGAGCTGATCCGTTGGCGGGCGAGTGCGTCACGTAGCTCAGCCATCGTTGCCCGCCTCGACAGAGAGGGCCGCGGGGTCGATCAGTGACACGAGCTCACTGAGCTCCGCGGCGTGGCGTTTGCGCTCCCAGCGCTCTCGAACGTCGCCATGGCCGAGCCCGTCGGGGTTGCAGTAGTTGCACTGGACCCAGGCGAAGTCCGGGGCCTCAGGGGCCTTGGCCGGGAACTGTCCGCTCGCGATCGCCGTCACCAAGGTGCCGACCGCGTGCGCATACGTGTCCTCGAGCTCCTGGTCGAGGGTGATCGAGACCCGGGTGCCGCGGTCACGGCGGACGAACCAGTACTGCGCCTCGACCTGGTCGAGGTGTCCGCCGGGACCGGCGAGATTTCCGAGCAGCTGCCGGGCTGCATAGGCGTAGACGGGCAGCTGCAGCTTGGTACCGGCCACCACCGGATCGTCGTCGATCGCCTTGAACGACTGTGCGCGCCCGGTCTTGATGTCGGTCACGAGCAACGTGCCATTGCGGGTCTCGTCGACCTTGTCGGCGCTCCCGACCATGGCGACGTTGCCACTCGGCACCGCGATCACCACCGGGGGCTCGCCCTTCCTCCCGAATGTGAGCTCGCTCGCCAGCACCCGCGCATCGTGCTCAGCCCGCCACGCGTCGTCGTCGTCGAGCATCGTGTCGATGTCGCCGAGGATCAAGCCGAGCTCCCGCTCCCACAGGACCCGATGCCCGGTGAGACCGCGGCGCTCGAACTTGGCTGCGTTGTTGGTGGCGATGTCGCGAAGTCGGGCCCGCTGCGCAGCGCTCCACGGCTGACCGTAGCCTGGCAGCTCGGTGCCGCAGCTCTTGACGAACTCGTCCATCGACGCGTGCACGAGGTTGCCCACGTCGAGCGGGCTGATCGTGACCACCTGCTCGGGTTGCTCGAGCGGCTCCACGCGCAGCATCCGCTGCACGAAGTACGCGTGCGGACACACCGCGAACGACTCCAGCGCGGTGGGCGAGACCCGTCTGGTGCCGGCGGCGAAGTCGGGCAGGCCGGGCTGTCCGGCCAGGTTGCCGTCGAACCTGCTGAAGGCGACGCCACCCCTGGCCCGCATGAGCGCAAGCGCGGCTCTCACGGCAGCGTCGTCACCTTGGCTGCTGGGATCAGCGAGCGCGGCACGGACCCGCCATTCCTGCGCGTTTGCCGGCTGGGGTGTCGCCATCAGGGAGGCGGCATACGACGGCGATCCGGTGATCGTGCTGGTGCTGGCCGACTCCCAGTCGGTCGCGGTCAGCAGCTGGTCGCCGGTGAGCTCGTGGAATGTCGGCAGTAGCCAGCGGCTGGGCAGCCGGTGGGTGCTGCGGCGCAGGTCGCCTCGCGGGAAGCACGCCACGACGGCGGGTGCGGCCGCGAAGGCTGCGAGCAGATTGCGGAGCCGGCGGCCGATGCGCTCGCGGGTCGCCGTGAGCTGGCCGTTCGTCAGCCGCCGGACCCGCTCGGGGAGCAGCGGATCTTCGCGCATCCGGCCGGGGTAGGCGTCCTCGGCCAACCCGACGACATAGACGAGGTCGGCATCGAGTCCGATCGCCGAAGAAACCGGTCCGACGAACACGCCCTCCCCGAACCGGCCGACCCGGGGCAGGGCTGCTTCGAGCTCCATGGCCACGGCCTCACCGAGCCCGTGCACTGTGGCTTCGGTCTCGAACTCTCCGAGCGCGGCGAGTCCCGCCACCGCCCGCTGGACGGCTGCTGCGGCGTACTGCTCCTCGGCGGGAAGCCTGGCCTGATCGGCGGTGGTCCCGTAGAGGTCGGTGAGCAGCCGACCCGCCCACTCGCCCAGGCTCAGCCATGTGGTCAGAGCACGACCTTCCTCGAGCCGCTGGCGGATCGCCGTGACGAAGGCGAGCAGGTCGCGCGCGGACTCGATCTCGCGACGGGCGGCGTCTATCCGGCCCTGGTAGGGATCGCGGCCGGCGAGCTCCGAGGCGATCAGCTGCTCCTGGGACTCGACCAGCGCCTCTAGCCGTTGCTTCCATTCGTGGCCTCCGACGATGCCGGCCGATCGGGACACCCGCTCCCATCGGGAGACCGGGATCTGGCCCCCGTCGAAGCCGCGGACCGGGGCCTCCGCCAGCGCGACGAACAAGTCGGCCCGCGGGAGCTCGACGCAGTCGAGGGTGACGATCTCGAGGAAGCCCCGCGCGAGCGCTCGCTCGTGGACCGGTCGGGGCCCCGGCCCGTTGAAGGCGATGCCTGCCGCGTCGAGCTGCTCGTGGAGCAGCCTGGCGTAGGGGCTAGCGGTTGCGAACAGCACGGCGATGCGGTGCGCCGGTGTGGTACGCAGGGCGGCCACGATCTCGCGGATGACGCACCGGATCTCGTCGTCGGAATCGGACGCGTGGACGATCCGGTGCGCGTGGTGTGGTGCGGACGGGGTGGCCGCGTCAGGCCGGGCCGAGGCTCCGGCGGCCGCCACCTCGAGCCCCAACC
>JBOHDU010000170.1:0-2768 GCA_050700615.1 Nocardioidaceae bacterium | reverse complement strand
CGCGTGTACGGGTGCTGCGGCTGGCCGAAGACCGAGAGGACGCTGCCCTGCTCGACGATCCGGCCGGCGTACATCACCGCAACGCGGTCACACGCCTCGGCGACGATGCCTAGGTTGTGAGTGATGAGAAGCAGCGCGGTGTCGAAGTTTCGCCGCAGGTCGTTGAGGATCGCGATGATCTGCGCCTCGACGAGAACGTCGAGGGCGGTCGTCGGCTCGTCGGCCACGACGAAGGCAGGACGGAGCACCAGAGCCAACGCGATCATCAGCCGCTGCCGCATCCCGCCTGAGAACTCGTGCGGGTAGGAGCGGTAGCGGGTCGGAGGGATCCCCATCAGGCGCAGCACCTCGAGCGCCCGCTCCCTGACCTCCGACGTCGACAACGACGTCTCGTGCTGCTGAAGGGTCTCCTCGAAGTGCTCAGAGATCCGCATCAGCGGGTTGAGCCTGGTCATCGGCTCCTGGAAGATCATGCCGATCTCCGCACCCCGCAGCGCGTAGGCCTCCTTGGGGGTCATCTGGAGGAGGTCGCGACCCTTGAAGCACACCTCGCCGTCTCGTTTGGCGCCCGCGGGCAGCAGGCCCATCAGGCCGCGCCCGAGGGTCGACTTGCCGCAGCCGGACTCGCCGACCAGGCCTATCGTCTCGCCCGGGCTCACGGCGAGGCTGACGCCGTCGACGGCGCGGATCGCTCCGCGGGTGGTGCCATACCAGACTCGGAGATCGCGTACGTCCATCACCGGCACGCCGCTGTCGCGCCGCCAGGGGGTCTCGACGGCCTTGCTCGTCACGCCTGCTCCTCCTCAGGACCCTCGATCGGACGAATGACCCGCCCTTGCGTCTCCCGTGGTGGCATCACCACGGGGAGCAGCCGGCGCCGCCGCAGGACCGGGTTGACGGTCTCGTTGAGGCCCTCGCCGACGAGGGTGAGCCCGGTGACGAGCAATACGATGGCGAGGCCTGAAGGGATTCCGGTCCACCAGATCCCCGAGGAGGCGTCGGGGATGGCTCGCCCGAGGTCGTAGCCCCACTCGGCGGCCTGGGTCGGCTGGATGCCGAGACCGAGGAACCCGAGTCCGGCGAGGGTGCCGATCGCGTCAGCGGCGTTAAGTGTGCCGATGACCGGCACGCTCTGGATCACGTTGCTGAACAGGTAGCGGCGCATGATCACGCCGTCGGTCGCGCCGATCGCCCGCGCCGCCTCCACATACGTCGCCTCCTTCGCGCTGATCGTGGTGTTGCGCACCACCCGGAAGTACTGGGGAATGTAGATCACCGTGAGCGACATCGCGGCGCTCACGACACCGCCGCCGACGAGGTTGGTCAGCAGGAAGGAGAAGACGATCGCCAACAGCAGCGAGGGGAACGTGTAGATCGCGTCCATGACCATCGTGATGATCCGGTCCAGCCAGCCGCCGGAGTACCCCGAGAGGAGCCCGAGAGGCACCCCGATGAGGGACGACGCGACCACCGAGAGCAGAACTACCTCGAAGGCCGTCCGGGCGCCCCAGATCGCACGGGACCAGACGTCGAACTCGAGGTTGTTGGTGCCGAGGAGGTGTCCGTTTCCCGGAGGCGCCAGCTTGGCGAACTGCCCACTCGCGGTTCCGGCCTGGGCGAAGCCGTACGGCGCGAGCCAGGGCGCGAAGATGGCGAACAACAGGAAGCAGCCGGTGATCGTCACGCCGGCCACCAGAATCCAGCGAGCCAGTCCGGTCGTCTTGGCGAACGGGCTCAGGATCGCGCTGAAGAAGGCACGCATCAGTACCGCACTCGCGGGTCGATGAGCGCGTTCACGATGTCGACCAGCAGGCTCACGACAATGATGACCACGGTGAACAACGTGATGATCCCCTGCACGGCCCCGTAGTCGAGGCCCTCGATGTACTGGGTGAGCTTGAAGCCGAGGCCCGGCCAGTTGAACGTGGTCTCGGTCAGCACGGCGCCGGCGAGCAGCAGCGCCACCTGCAAACCGATGATCGTGATGACAGGCACCAGCGCGTTGCGGAAGGCGTGCTTGCGTAGCACCCGGCCCGGCGCGATCCCGCGTGCCTGCGCCGCCTCGACGTAGTCGCTTTGCATGGTCTGCAAGATGTTGACCCGGACCAGCCGGATGAACACCCCACAGATCAGGATCCCCAGGGTCAACGCGGGCAGGAACAGGTGTTTCAGGATGTCGACGACTGAGCCCCACTGGCCGGCAAGGGTGGCGTCGAGCAGCAGGATGTGCGTCCTGGTCGGCACGTCGAACGTGGTGATCGGGCTGGCCTGGCCGGAGGTGTCGAGGCCGAGCAGGGGCGCGACGTACAGCTGCACGAGCAGCCCTGTGAAGAAGACAGGTGCGGCGTAGGTCATGATGCCGAACAGGCGGATGATCACGTCGGCGGGCTTGTCGCGCAGGCGACCCGCCAGCAGCCCGAGTGGTATCCCGATCACCAGGGCTATCAGGAAGGCCGCCACCGTGAGCGTGAGCGTGGCTCCGCCGTTGGTGGCGATTACCGTGGTGACAGGTTGCTTGTCGGTGAACGTCGTTCCGAAGTTGAGCTGAGCCACCGAGCTCAGGTAGTCCCAGTACTGGACGATCAGCGGCTTGTCCAGGCCGAGCTGCGCCTTGCGGACGGCGATGGCCGCAGGCGTCAGGTGGCTGCCCAAGGCGGCGGTCACCGGGTCGCCGGGGGCGACCCGCAACAGCACGAAGACAAGGGTCAGGGCAATCCACAGCATCGGGATCACCAGCAGAAGGCGCTGCCCGATGAAGCGGGGCAATG
>JBOHDU010000169.1:0-1653 GCA_050700615.1 Nocardioidaceae bacterium | reverse complement strand
ACGTCCTTCGACGCGCTGTACGTGAACGTGGACGGCGAGTCCGGGTACTTCGAACGCTCGCTCGCGGTCTACGGTCGGCAGGACCTGCCCTGTCCGCGCTGCGGCACACCTATCCGACGCGACCCGTTCATGAATCGGTCCGCTTACACCTGTCCGTCCTGCCAGCCACGGCCGAGGCGAGCCCGCTGGTAGCTTCCCGTGGTGGCTCCCGCCACCGTGACCCTCGGTTGACCTTCGCCTCGGGTGGTGAGATTCTGGAGGTGCAGCGTTTGCTCATCATCCTCACTTCGGGCTCGCGACCCGCCCCGTGCCCAGTCCGAGTTTGGTTTCGTCGCTGCGCCACTCGATCCCTGGAGGAATCGTTCATATGGCCAAGGCTCTCCTTGGGTACGTCGGCGGCGATGTCCGCCTCATTGACGAAAATCGACGGCTCCGTCGGCGCGTCGCGGATCTCGAAGCGATAGTGCTGAGGCTCCAGTCAGAGAACGACACGCTGGCCGCCAAGACACACGATGGCGACCTGCTGACTCTGCCGGAGGCCATCGGTCGGCCCACTCCGGCTCACGCCTGAGTCGTTTCTCCAGCCCGACCATGGTCGGTGCATTCTGCCGCCCACCCGCGGGCGACCCGTATCGGTTCGCCGTCCTTGGGTTGCATGCGACGAACCAGCTAGCTGGCTCGGTGAGTGCATCTAGGCTCGCCGTATGACGGTCCGACTCCAGCCGATGACCCAGGCCGACTACCTCCAGTGGCGTGGCGAGGCCGAACGGCATTACGCCCAGGAGTTCGTCGATTCGGGGATCTTGACCGAGGCCGATGCAGCCGAGCGCGCGGCCGGTGACTTCGGCACCCTGCTTCCCGAGGGCCTGGACTCCGCGGACCACTACCTGTCGACGGCGTTCGACGGCGATCAGGCTGTCGGCATGATCTGGGTCTGGGTCGGCTCGAAGTACGGCGCCGACTCGTTCATCTACGACATCATGGTCGACGCGGAGCAGCGGCGCCGTGGCTACGGTCGCGCGATCCTCGTGGCCTGCGAGGACGAGTTGCGCCGACGCGGGATCGGCTCGATCAGCCTCAACGTGTTCGGAGCCAACACGGCCGCCCTGCACCTGTACGAAACGTTCGGGTTCGAAGTCGTCGACCGTCAGACCGAAGACGGCCGCGTGCTGGCCACCCAGATGCGGCACGCGTTTTAGTCGTCTGTTTCCCCATGCCCGTCTACCGCAGCGCCAGGCACACCATGGGGGAGACGCCACGAGCGGTCACATCCGCAACCCCGACGAGCTTGTGGGGGCGTCGGCTCGAGCCCGACCAGGGGCGACAGCCGATCCGGGCTGAGTCCAGGACGCTGCCCGGCGCCGCGGCGTGGTGTGAGGAGCAGGGTCGGCGTGCCCAGGTATGGTTCGGGTTGGTCTTCCCCACGACCGAGCCTGCGTTTCGGCGCGCCGAAGGAGCACCGCGTTGTACCTCAAGAGCCTCACGCTGCGCGGCTTCAAGTCCTTTGCCTCCACCACCACGTTGCAGTTCGAGCCTGGAATCACGTGCATCGTCGGGCCTAACGGCTCCGGCAAGTCCAACGTCGTCGACGCCCTCGCCTGGGTGATGGGCGAGCAGGGTGCCAAGGCGCTGCGCGGCGGCAAGATGGAGGAC
>JBOHDU010000168.1:0-2241 GCA_050700615.1 Nocardioidaceae bacterium | reverse complement strand
GAGCTCGTCGACGAGATCCTGGCCGCTGACGAGTCCCGCCGGAGCACCATCGCGACCTTCGAGCGGCTTCGGTCCGAGCAGAAGTCACTGGGCAAGCAGGTCGCATCTAGCGCCGGGGACGAGAAGGCGGCTCTGCTCGAGAAGACGAGGGCGGTGGCGGCCCGCGTGAAGGAGTCCGAAGCCGACCAGCAGCGGGCCGAAGCGACGTTCACCAGCTTGCTGGCGCAGCTGCCCAACCTGGCCTCCCCCGAGGCTCCGGCGGGTGGCGAGGACGACTATGTCGTGCTCGAGCACGTGGGTGAGCCGCGCGACTTCGCCGCCGAGGGCTTCGAACCGCTTGACCACGTCGAGCTCGGCAAGCGGCACGCGGCAATCGACATCGTGCGCGGGGCGAAGGTGTCGGGCGCACGCTTCTACTACCTGACCGGCGTCGGCGCCGAGCTCGAGCTCGCCCTCGTCAACATGGCGATGGAGCAGGCGCGGGCAACCGGGTTCACTCCGATGATCCCGCCGGCCCTGGTGCGGCCGCCGGCGATGGAGGGGACGGGATTTCTCGGGCAGGCCGCCGGCGACGTCTACCATCTGCCCGAAGACGACCTCTACCTCGTCGGCACGTCCGAGGTGCCGCTGGCCGCGTACCACTCCGACGAGATCCTCGATGCCGAGACCCTGCCGCGGCACTATGCCGCGTTCAGCCCCTGCTACCGCAAGGAAGCCGGCTCATACGGCAAGGACACCCGCGGCATCTTCCGGGTGCACTGGTTCGACAAGGTCGAGATGTTCAGCTACACGACGCTGGAGGACTGCTACGCCGAGCATCAACGCCTGCTTGGGTGGGAGAAGGAGTTCCTCGACAAGCTGGAGCTGTGCTATCGGGTCATCGACACCGCCGCGGGTGACCTCGGTCTTTCCGCCGAGCGGAAGTTCGACTGCGAGGCATGGATCCCCACCCAGGGCAGGTACCGTGAGCTGACCTCGACGTCCAACTGCACGGACTTCCAGTCTCGCCGCCTCAACATCCGCGGCCGGTTCCCCGACGGAGTCCGGCCGGTGGCCACGCTCAACGGCACCCTTATGTCGGCAGCGCGGTTCATCGTGGCCATCATGGAGAACCATCAACAGCGCGATGGCTCGATCCGAGTCCCCAAGGCACTTCAGCCGTTCCTCCAGGGCCGCGACATTCTGGAACCGAGCGCGTGACGCCGCGCCTGGTCGCGCTCGACATCGACGGGACTCTCGTCGACGCGCACGGACTGGTCTCGAGGCGGGTCCTCGACGCCGTCACCGCGGTGGCTGATGCGGGCGCTCACATCGTCGTCGCCACTGGGCGCTCCGCATTCGCCACCTGGCCTGTCATCAGGGCGCTCGGGCTCACCGACGGCCATGCGGTCGCCTCCAACGGCGCTGTGACGTTCACACATCCCCCCGTCCGGGTAACCTCGCGGGCGACGTTCGACGCTCGTCCCGCGGTCGAGCTCGTGCTGCAGCACGTGCCCGGCGCGCTCGTCGCCGTGGAGGTGGTGGGCGACGGCTATCGGATCAATCGGCATTTTCCCGCCGGTGAGATCTCCGGGCCGATGACCCTGCAGTCGGTCGACCAGCTCGTCAGCGAGCCGGTGACCCGCGTCATCATCCGCGACCCACGCTCGTCAGCGCAGGAGTTCCAGGAGCTCGCGGAGAAGATCGGCCTGCACGGCATCAACTACTACGTGGGTTACACCGCGTGGCTCGACCTTGCCCCCGAGGGAGTGTCGAAGGCGTCCGGGCTGGTGAAGGTAGCCGCGGAGCTGGGTGTATCCGCGTCCGACGTGCTGGCCATCGGCGACGGACGCAACGACCTGGAGATGCTCTCGTGGGCCGGTCGTGGCGTGGCTATGGGCCAGGCCCCTGACGAGGTCAAGGCCGTTGCCGACGACGTGACCGGGACCATCGAGGCCGACGGGGTCGCCAGCGAGCTGGACCGGTGGTTCCCGCTGGAGTCGACCCGCGCTTCGTGACCCGCGGGTTCGACCGTCGACTCGTCCACGAGGCACCTGCTAGAGGTACATCCCGTTGGAGGTCTCGCCGTCTTCGCCGGGTTGGTGGCCGGGCATCGCTGCGCCCGGGATCGGCGGTGGCATCGCGCCGGGCGGCAGGGCGCGCCGCATTTGCTCGAGCTGCGCCCGGGCCGCCATTTGCTGCGCGTAGACGACCGTCTGGATGCCGTGGAAGAGCCCCTCGAGCCAGCCGACGAGCTGGGCC
>JBOHDU010000167.1:0-6743 GCA_050700615.1 Nocardioidaceae bacterium | reverse complement strand
CCGCGACCCGGTCGCCGTGCTCGCCGATCGCACGGCCACACCAGGTCGGATCTTCCAGCGCGGCCGTGCCGAGGTTGACCCGACGACAACCGGTCGCGAGCGCGGTCCGCAGGCTGGCGTCGTCGCGGATCCCACCGGACAGCTCGACCGCGATGTCGAGTTCGCCGACGACCCGCGCAAGCAGGTCCCGGTTCTGCCCGCGCCCGAACGCGGCATCCAGGTCGACAAGGTGCACCCACCGGGCGCCCGCGGTCTGCCAGCGCTTGGCCGACTCGACCGGATCGCCGAAGACTCGCTCACTGGCGGCGTCCCCCTGCACGAGCTGCACCGTTCGACCCCCGGACACGTCGACGGCAGGGAGCAGCTCAAGAGCGGTCACCCGGCCCAGCCTAGGAGGGCACCGTGACCCGGACCGACAAGGACCTGGTCCGCAGCGACCTCCTGGCCGCCACTGGGTGCGTCGCCCGGCTGACCGGGCAACGACGCTCGGTCGTCAGGTCACGAGCGTCAGCAGTCGCCTGAACTCGGGCGGTTCGTGGCCAGCAGGGTCAGGCCGACGACACCCGACAACAGTCGTCTCACAGCGTCTGGACCCAGCTGCGCAGCAGCTGGGCTCCGGCATCGCCGGACTTCTCGGGGTGGAACTGGGTCGCCCACAGCGGCCCGTTCTCCACCGCCGCCACGAAGCGGTCGCACTCGTGGGTCGTCCACGCCACCTTGGGCGGCCGGGTGCGCCCGTCGGTCACCAGCTCCCACGCCCGAGCGGCGTAGGAGTGCACGAAGTAGAAGCGTTCGGCGGCCAGGCCCGCGAACATGTCGGAGTCGTAGGTCGGTTCGACGGTGTTCCAGCCGATGTGCGGCAGCACCGACGCCTCCAGGCGTACGACGCTGCCCGGCCACTGGCCACACCCCGTGGTCTCGATGCCGTGCTCGACGCCCCGCTCGAAGAGCACCTGGTGCCCCACGCAGATTCCCAGCACCGGCCGGCCGCCGGCGAGCCGGCGGCCGATCATTTCGGGACCCCGCACCGCGCTCAAGCCCTGCATACAGGCAGCGAAGGAACCGACCCCGGGTATGACCACACCGGCTGCCTCGCTCGCGGCGGCGAAGTCCGACGTCAGCTCAACCTCGGCACCCGCTCTGGTCAGGGCGCGCTCGGCCGAGCGGACGTTTCCTGAGCCGTAGTCGAACAGAACCACACGGGGGGTCACAGACTGCCCTTAGTGCTGGGCACCCCTTGCTCTCGTGGATCGAGTGCAACCGCATCGCGTAGTGCACGGGCCACGGCCTTGAACTGCGCCTCGACGAGGTGGTGCGGGTCGCGGCCGGAAAGAACGCGCACGTGCAGTGCGATCGCGGCATGCACGCTCAGCGACTCGAACACGTGGCGCGTCAGCGAGCCGGCGTACGACCCGCCGATCGTGACGTAGACCTGGGCATCAGGCTCCCCGACGTGAACGCAGTACGGGCGACCCGACACGTCGACCGCGCACTGAACGAGTGCCTCGTCGAGCGGCACGAGCGCGTCACCGAACCGGCGGATCCCGACCTTGTCGCCGAGCGCTTGGCGCAGCGACGTACCGAGCGCTATCGCGACGTCCTCGACGGTGTGATGCGCGTCGACCCGGACGTCGCCATCGGCACTGACGGCGAGGTCGAACAACGCGTGGCGCGCGAGCGACGCGAGCATGTGGTCGTAGAACGGCACCCCGGTCGTGACGTCAGCACGACCGGTCCCGTCGAGCTCGAGGTCCAGCACGACCTTCGACTCGAGCGTCGCTCGCTCGACCCGCGCAGATCTCGCCATCAGCGTGACACCTCCTGAAGCACCGCCGTCAACGCCTGCCTGAACGCCGTCATCTCCTGCGGTGTACCGATCGAGACGCGAAGCCAGTTCGATGGGCCGGTCTCACGGATCAGCACACCCTGTCGCAGCAGACCCTGCCAGACCTCGTGCCGGTCCGCGAACTCTCCGAACATCACGAAGTTCGCGTCGGAGTCGGCAACCCGGAGCCCCTGGCCGCGAAGCCAGCTCACGGTGGCATCGCGCTCCACCCGCAGCTCGTCGACCCGGGCGAGCAGCACGTCGGCATGAGCCAGCGCGACGGTGGCGGCCGCTTGCGTGAGGGTGGAGAGATGATAGGGCAGTCGGACCAGGCGAAGGGCGTCGATCAGCGCGGCACTCGATGCCACGTAGCCCAGCCGCCCACCAGCAAGCGCGAACGCCTTCGACATCGTTCGGGTCACCGCCAGTCGCGGATAGTCGTCGAGCAGGCTCAACGCCGACGGCGTGCCCGCCCGGCGGAACTCCGCATAGGCCTCGTCGACCACGACGACTCCCGCCGCCGCGTCGCAGATGGCCTTCACCGTGTCGAGCGGGAGGGCGGTGCCGGTCGGGTTGTTGGGCGAGGCCAGCAGAACCACGGCCGGGGCTTCGACCGCGACCACCTCCCGCGCTCGGTCGACGTCGACGCCGAAGTCGGAGGTCCGCTCCCCCGTGACCCATCGGGTCGCGGTGATGCGGGCGTACTCCGGGTACATCGAGTAGGTCGGCTCGAATGACAGCGCCGTGCGCCCCGGGCCACCGAACGCCTGCAACACCTGCAGCATGATCTCGTTGGAGCCGTTGGCGGCCCAGACCCGGTCGCTCGTCAGCCGATGCCCGAGATACCCGGCCAGCTGCTCGCGAAGAGCCGTCGCCTCCCGATCGGGGTAGCGGTTCAGGTCGAGTGCTGCCGCCCCGACGGCCTCGGCAATGGCCGCCGCTATCCGTTGGGTCGGCGGGTACGGGTTCTCGTTGGTGTTGAGCCGAACGGGCACGTCGATCTGCGGGGCGCCGTACGGCTCGAGCCCGACCAGGTCGTCGCGCAGCGGCAACTCGGTCAACGCTCCCCCATCCGCACCCGCACCGCGTCACCGTGGGCGGGCAGATCCTCGGCCGCGGCGAGGGTCAGCACGTGACCGGCCCCCGCTGCCAAGGCTTGCCGCGAGTAGCTGACCACCTGCACCGTCTTGAGGAACGACCGCACGGACAGCCCCGAGGAGTGGCACGCGCATCCGGCGGTCGGCAGCACGTGGTTGGACCCCGCGCAGTAGTCGCCGAGGGACACCGGTGCGTAGGGCCCGACGAAGATCGCACCCGCGTTGCGGATCCGCGCGGCACGCTCGGCAGCGTCCCGGGTGTGGATCTCGAGGTGCTCCGCTGCGTAGGCGTTGACCACGGCCTCGGCTTGGTCGAGGTCGTCGACGAGCACGATCGCGGACTGCTGGCCGTCGAGCGCCTCGCTCACGCGCTGCGCGTGCTTGGTCGCGGCGACCTGCCGCGCGAGCTCGGCCTCGACCGCTGCGGCCAGCCCGGTTGAGTCGGTGACGAGCACCGCAGCCGCCATCGGATCATGCTCGGCCTGGCTCACCAGGTCGGCGGCGACAAACACGGCGTCGGCCGTGTCGTCGGCCAGGATCGCGATCTCGGTCGGTCCGGCCTCGGCGTCGATCCCGACCACCGAGCGCAGCAGACGCTTGGCCGCGACCCCGTAGATGTTCGCCGGGCCGGTGACCAGGTCGACCGGTCGGCAGCCTCCCGCCGGGTGCTCGTATCCGTAGGCGAACATCGCGATCGCTCCTGCCCCACCGGCGGCGTACACCTCGGTAACTCCGAGCAACGCGCACGCGGCCAGGATCGACGGGTGCGGTAGCCCTCGGTGCTCACGCTGCGCCGGGCTGGCGAGGGCCAGCGAATCGACGCCGGCCACCCGGGCGGGTACGACGTTCATCACCACCGACGAGATCAGCGGCGCCTTCGCGGCCGGCACATACAGCCCGACTCGCTCGACCGGGACGTTGCGCTGCGCGACGGCCCCGCCGTCCACCAGCTCGGTTGTCACCGGCGAGGGCAGCTCCGCCTCGCACGTTCGCCGCAGCCTGGCCACCGACTCTTCGAGACTGACGCGCAGGTCCGCGTCGAGACGGGCGAGCGCGCGCGAGAGCTCATGTTCGTCGACCCGCACCCTGTCGATGACGGCGTGGTCGAAGACCTCGGCCTGCCGCACCAGCTCGGCGTGACCGTGGGCACGGACCGCCTCACAGATCGGTCGGACTGCCTCGACGGCGGCGTCGACATCGAACTCGGCACGCGGGAGCAGCGTGCGGTAGTCCAGCGGGTGGCCCGCCGCCTGCCGGCCGCGTAGGTCGAGTCGTCGAATCACCCGACAAGTGTAGAAGTGAGGAGCAGACACAGCTGGATGGCTCATGTCGGCTGACGTCCGCGGCTCCACCGCGGTGTTAGGTTCGACCCGTGAGCACACGGCTGCCGCTGTTCCCGCTCAACCAGGTCCTGTTTCCCGGTGTGGTGTTGCCGCTCCATATCTTCGAGGACCGGTATCGGGCGTTGGTCCGTGACCTCATCGCGCTCCCCCCAGACTCCGACCGGGAGTTCGGGGTTGTCGCGATCAAGGTGGGCTATGAGGTGGGTGAGCGGGGGGTGCACACAATCCAGCGCACCGGCTGCGCCGCGTTGGTGACCGAGGTCGTCGCCGAGCCTGACGGGACCTACGAGCTGGTGGTCGTGGGACGCCGCAGGTTCCATGTCGAGTCCGTCGACCCGAGCGAGGTCTACCTGCGCGCCGACGTCGAGTGGCTCAACGACTCGGCGAACGGCGTCCCTCCGGAGGTGGAAGGCGTTGCCGCCGACGCCCGCGAGCTGTTCGAGGTCTACCGGGATACGCTCACCAGCCTGCGCGGTGACGACGTGCTCGAAGGGCTCACGCCCACCGACCCCGTCGACCTGTCGTATACGCTCGCCGCCTCGATCGTGGTCAATCTCGCCGAGCGCCAACAGCTCTTGGAATGCCCCGACGAGATGGGCCGGCTGCAGATGGGAATCTCGCTGATGCGCGCCGAGCTGCGCGCGATCAACGCGATCCCGTCGCTGCCGGCCACGTCGATGGCACGCACCCAGTGGTGCCCCAACTGACGAGGACCCCGAAGCCCGAGTGGCTAAGCCTGGATCTTGGTCAGGCCGAGCCAGATGCGACGGTAGTCGCCGTGGGAGGTACGGGGGGCGATGCTTCCCCGTCCCGCCAGGTGAAGATGGCCGCGAACGCACCCGCCATCCCACCGACCAGCCACGACAGGTAGGCGACGTTGGAGGTCACCACCGCACTGAGATGGACCATGTCGCCCACCTTCACGTGACCGAGCTGGTCTTTCGGGTTGGGTGAGAAGACGTGGTGCCCGAGCCAGGAGCTGCCGACCGACGCGATCGCACACAGGAGCAGCACCCCGAGCACGCTGACCCAGCCCCACTTTCGCCCGAGCAGGCCCACGACAATGCCGCACACTGCTCCGGCGACGACCCCGACGACCATGAACCAGCCGGTGACAGCGGTCTGCTGGTTGAGTCCCTGCTCGGCCAGCAGCACCTCGCCGTGGCTGGCGACCAGCGCACTCGGGGGGTGCGACACGTGCGCCCAGACGAGCCCTCCGATGACCGCGGCAACCACCCCGCCCACCAAACACAGCCCGAGGAACACGACCTGCCCAACCAGCGGGTTGCCCCGATGCCCGGCCCAGCCCCGAGGCTCCGGGACCGACCCACGATGCTCGGTCGGGTCTGTCGACGGCTCCGTGGTCACCTGAAGATCGTAGACGAGTCGGTGTGGAAGGTACTGATGAGAGAGGACACCAAACGTCGTTGACGACTACGACGCCAGACACGACGGGCCGAGCAGGGCCTTGAGGTCGGCCATGAGCGCAGGGGACGGGGTGACGCGCAGCCGTTCGTCGAGCCGCATGAGCATGGTCCGGCCCGACGAGATGAGCTTGAGATGCACCTCGGCCACGCCCGGATGGGTCGCAAGAACGTCCTTGAGCTGCTCGACCACGGGCTGGGTCACCCGCACCGACGGCAGCGAGATGACCACAGGGCCGGTCGCGGCTCCGCGCGTGAGGTCGGGAACCGTGATCTCCATCGCCGTGATCTCGAGCGCGTCGTCGCGACCGCCCTTCAGCTTGCCCCTGACCAGCAGGACGGCGTCCTCGACCAGCAGTGTCGACGCCTGCTGGTAGCTGCTGGGGAAGACCCATACCTCGATCGCACCCTCGAGGTCCTCGAGGGTGATCACGGCGTACGGGTCGCCGCGCTTGGTGGTCTTGCGAACCACCGACGTGACCAGCCCCGCCACCGTGACCACCCTTCCCTCCTGTCGCTCCTCGTCGGTGATGAGCTGGCCGATCGTGATGTCGCTGGCCTGCGCCAGCATGTGCTCGATCCCGTTGAGCGGGTGGTCGGAGACGTAGAGTCCGAGCATGTCGCGCTCGTAGGCCAGCAGGGTCCGCTTGTCCCACTCCTCGATCGAGGGCACCTGAACCGACATTGCCGTGAAGGCGTCGTTCTCAAGCCCACCGAACAGTGAGTCCTGCCCGATCGCCTCGTTGCGCTTGATGTCGAGGTACTGGTCGGCGGCGTCCTCGTGCACGCTCACGAGCGCCCGCCGCGAGTAGCCCAATGAGTCGAAGGCGCCTGCCTTGCACAAGGACTCGAGCACCCGCTTGTTGCACACCGGGACCGGCACCTTGGACATGAAGTCGGCGAAGTCGGAGAAGCGGCCCTGGCTTTCGCGCGCCGACACCAGGCCTGCGACGACGTTAGCGCCGACGTTGCGGATCGCGGTGAGCCCGAACCGGATATCGGTGCCCACCGGGGTGAAGTTCGCCTGGGACTCGTTGACGTCGGGCGGCAGCAC
>JBOHDU010000166.1:0-4477 GCA_050700615.1 Nocardioidaceae bacterium | reverse complement strand
GACCGTGCCCATGCATGCTTCGACCCGCCGCAGAGCTGTCACCTCGCCGTTCGTACGAACGGACAGCGTCCTGTTCCAGGCCTGTCCCGAGGAGAATCTTGCCATATCGCGTCGGCCAGCCGAGGATGACCAAACGATTGCAGATGAGGAGATCTGGAGATGTCTGGTGACGGACCTGCGGTCCCGTCTGTTCGACTCAACAACGGAGTACTCATGCCACAGCTCGGCTGCGGCGTATTCCGCGTGCCGGATGCACTGGCGGACACCACGGTCTCCACCGCCCTGCAGGCTGGCTATCGACTCATCGACACTGCGGCGTCCTACGGCAACGAACAGGGCGTGGGCCGAGCGATCCGCAATGCGTCAGTGCCGCGCGAGTGTCTGTTCGTATCGACCAAGCTAAAGAACTCCGACCAGGGATACGATCGCACGCTACGGGCGTTCGACCGGAGCCTGCTGAACCTGGGTCTGGAGACCGTCGACCTCTACCTGATCCACTGGCCGGCGCCGCAGCGCGACCTCTACCTCGACAGCTGGCGAGCGCTCGAGCAGATCCAGGCGAGCGGCCGGGCGAGCGCGATAGGCGTATGCAACTTCACCGCCGGACATCTCCAGCGCCTGTCCGAACACAGCGATGTTGTGCCGGCAGTCAACCAGGTAGAACTCCATCCCGGATATGTCCAGCGCGAGCTCCGGGCCGTTCACGAGGTTCGCGGGATCGTTACCGAAGCCTGGAGCCCGCTCGGTCGAGGCGAGGCGCTGTTGGACCGGCCCGACGTCCAGGACATTGCGCGCTCGTCGGGACGCACTGCCGCGCAGATCGTGTTGCGATGGCATCTGGACGAGGGTCACGTGGTCATCCCCAAATCGGCCCACCCGGATCGGCTCAGAAGCAACCTGGATGTCTTCGACTTCGCACTGACCGACGGGCAGCGGTTGGTCCTGTCCAACCTGCCTGGGCCAGCCCGAGTTGGACCAGATCCGGAGACATTTGACGAGCATTGACGGGCCGCGCCGCCGCGCAGCTACTACCCATCACACGCTAAGGATGTACTTTCCGACCGCACTCCGGGTCTCGAACGCCCGGTGTGCACGAGCCGACTCCGCCAGCGGGATGACCTCCGTGACGCCGATGTCGATGGCCCCGGTCGCCACCAGGTCCGCCGCCCGCTCTAGGCCAGCACGTAGCGCATCCGGGGCACGGACCGCGAGCTGCCCGTTCGACAGGCCGACGTACGCCAGGCAGCGCGCGCGCATCCACTCTCCGTCGGGGAGCGCCTGGGGCGCCCGCGAGATATTGCTGTAGGAGACCAGCCTTCCGAACGGAGCCAGGATCTCAAATGAGCGTGCCTGCAATTCGCCACCCACCGGATCCAACACGACGTCGATGCCGGCACCGTCGGTCAACTCCATAATGGCCGTGTCGAAGTCGGCATACGTGAAGATCTCCGCGAAGCCGTGGGCCAGGGCGAACTCCGCCTTGGCTGCGTTCCCGACGGTTCCCAACAGTCGCACGGTACTGTCGCGCCGCAGCAGCTGTCCGACGACCGAGCCGACCCCGCCCGAAGCACCGTGCAGCAGGATCGTTTCACCGGGCCGCACTCGCGCTGCTCGCTCCAGCAGGTTCAAGGCGACCGGCACGGTGACCAGCATGCCTGCTGACTTCGGCTCTCCGACGAGACCCTCCGGTAGTGCCACGGTCAGCATCGCTGAGGCCACCGCCACCTCGGCGTAGGCGTGGCCGCGGGTGAAAGCGGCAACAGGCTGTCCGACGCGGAACGCATCCACGCCGTCCCCAAGCGTGCGAACAGTTCCGCTGACCTCGACGCCGGGTATGAAAGGAACCACCCCCAGCCCGTCGCCGACACGGTTGCGCACGTCGGTGTAGTTGACCCCGACGAATGCGACGGCTATGGCGATTTCCCCGGGTCCCGGCTCCGGCTCCGGCACATCTTCCATCCGAAGCACTTCCGGCCCGCCGAGTTCGCGGACCACAACAGCTCTCATCGACCCTGCTCCCGCAAAGAACGGCATCTTCAAATGCTTGCCTGCAAACGTTTGTTCTGCAAGAGTGGCATACATATTCGCAAGAGGCAACGACGCGTGCAGCGTCGACGTCAAAGGCAGGGTGGCATATGGATGCCGACATCGTTATCGCCGGAGCTGGGCACAACAGCCTCATCGCAGGCTGCTATCTGGCCAAGGCGGGATACCGCTGCGTAGTGCTGGACGCGCGCGCGATACCCGGCGGCGGAGCCGCGACCGAAGAGATCCTCGAACCCGGCTACCTGGTCGACAGTTGCTCGACCGGACACACTCTGATCCGGGCGAATCCCTTGCTCGTCGACGACGAACTCGGCCTCATCCGTGAGTACGGCCTGTCCTACCTGGAGCCAGACCCGGTCGCACACGTCGCCTTCCCCGACGGGGAGCACCTCACCATGTGGCTGGATTTCGAGCGCACGGTCGAGGAGATTGCGCGATTCAGCGCGAGTGATGCCGAGGCGTACCGCCGGATCGCGCGCGAGTATGACGAAGTCAGCGCGCTGTTCACCGCCGCACAGTTCACCCCCATCGGCTTCGGGCCGTCCTTGGACCAACGCTTGGCGGACCATCCGGCCGGGCGGGTTTGGGCCCGGCGCCGTGCGTTGAGCGCGTGGGACGTGATCCGTCGCGAGTTCAGTGACCGCCACGTGCAGTCGTTCATGCTGTGGATGGCGTTCCAGACACTCCAGACGGTCGACACGCCGGGCTCCGGAATGCTCGCATACAGCCTGATCCTCAGGCGTCAGATGCAGAGTTGGTCAATTCCGGTCGGTGGCTCTGGCCAGCTCACGGCAGCGTTGGTGTCGTACTTGGAATCCCATGGCGGCACGGTGATCTGCAACAAACAAGTCAGTCGCCTGCTGTTGAACGACGAGGGGCGTTGCGTCGGGGTTGAGACACTCGACGGCGACAGCTACCGCGCCGGCACCGCCGTGCTCTCGACCATTCACGTGAAGCACCTTATTCAGATGGCCCCGCTGGAAGTGTGGCCCGCAGACTTCAGGTACGGCATCGACACGTACAACGTCGGCGTGTCTGGTTTCGCGGCTTATCTCGGTACGAAGGTGCCGCCAGTCTTCGAGACACCGAACGGTGGCGTCAGCGCCGTGTCGGCAGGTACGGTCGGCTGGCCTGAGGATGTGGTCCAACTCGGCGCGGACCTGCGTGCCGGCCGTTTCATCGAGGGCGTCCCGTGGCTGCTCGTCGCGACGCCGACTCTGGTGGATCCCGACCGCGCGCCGGCCGGGATGCACACGGTCAAGCTGCTCAGCGCGCAATGCTACGAATTGCCTCCCGGCTCCCCCGGCTGGGACACCGTCAAGCACGAGGTCACCGAACGGCAGTTGACGCACCTGCGCCGTTTTGCGCCGTCCTTCACCGACGATGCGATCGTGTCGCGGTTGGTGAAGGCACCGACGGATATCGAGCGGTCGAACCTGCACATGGTGCAAGGCGCGTTCCACGGCGGCGACCGAGGGCCCGCCTTCAGCGGTCCCCAGCGACCGGCGCCCGGCTGGGCGTCACACCGGATGCCGATACCCGGCCTGTATCAGACCGGCGGCACAACCCACCCTGGCGGCTCGGTCACCGGCGGCCCGGGGCGAAACGCCGCCATGGTGTTGCTCCACGACCTCGGCCACGACCTATCCGCCGTAGTTGCGGCGGCACCGTCGGGAGTCTCCGCCGAATCGTCCGTCGGCCGGTCCTGACCGCCGCCTCACCAAGTGTCCCCTCACTTCGAGGCGGCGCACAGCCCGACCGCCGCTAGGTCGTCTGCCAGTTCGGCATGCTCGTCGGCCGTCAGCTGGCTCAGCGGCGGACGCACCGGGCCACCAGACAGGCCGAGCAGCCCGGACCAGGCCTTGATATATGGCAGCGGATTCGTGCGGTCCCTGACCCACTTGCCGTGCAACCATTTGGTCGCCATATCACGCACCGGGTTGAGCGTTACCCAGACCTCCTCCGCCTTCGCGAAGTCGCCAGCCAGCGCCAGCCGGGTGTATTCGTGCATCGGTCGCCAGGTGGCCGTCTGGTACAGAAATGGCGCGGCCGACGACATGAACACCCGCTGGCCATGATCGCGCATGTTCTCCAGCCACATCGTCTCGTTCGGCTCACACACCAGAATTCGATCTCCTACCCGCTCCAGCACCTCGAGGTAGCGCGCGTGATCATGGCCGACCTTGATGCCACACACGTTTTCCACGTCGGCCAGCTGGTCGATCAGGTCTACCGGCAGCGAAATCCCCGAGTAACTGGTGTCGAAGAGCCAGACACCGATATCCACGGCGTCGAGCACTTCGGTAAACCACGCGCGCAATCCGCTCTCGGAACCGGCGGGGTAGTACGGGTTGATGACGACCGCGAAGTCGGCGCCGGCGGTCGCGGCCCGATGGGTCGCCTCTATCGTGTCCCGGGCAGAGTGGTAGCC
>JBOHDU010000165.1:0-5595 GCA_050700615.1 Nocardioidaceae bacterium | reverse complement strand
GAGATCGCCGACATCGACGACCGCGGCAAACTGTCGCTGGTGCCTGTGGTCGACGAAGAGTCCACCTCGGTCGAGGCCTGATCGTCTCGTGCCCTACCTGTCGGCTTCCGAACAACCGCTGGGTTCGACCCGCACGCTGCTGAAGGAGAGGGGTGATGGCACCTCCGTGGGTTCCACGGTCCGCCGCACCCTGCTCCCTGGCGGGTTGCGGGTCGTGACCGAGCAGATGCCGGGGGCGCGGTCGACGACGGTCGGCCTCTGGGCAGGCGCCGGCTCCCGTGACGAGGCGGCTTCGGTCTCCGGTGCGACCCACTTCCTGGAGCACCTGCTCTTCAAGGGGACGCGGCGGCGTAGCGCACTCGACATCTCGGCCTCGATCGACGCAGTCGGCGGGGAGCTCAATGCGTTTACCGGCAAGGAGTACACGTGTTATCACGCGCGGGTGCTGGCCGAGGACGTTCCGCTTGCAGTGGACGTGATCTGCGACATGGTCACGTCGTCCCTGATCGCCTCGGCCGAGGTCGACAGCGAGCGTGATGTCATCCTCGAAGAGATCGCGATGCACGAGGACGACCCCGACGACGTCGTACACGACGCGTTCGTGACCGCAATGTACCCCGAGAGCCCGCTGGGAAGGACGATCACCGGCACCGTCGAGTCGATCGGCGCGTTGTCGAGGCGACAGATCACGGGCTACTACCGGCGTCACTACACGTCCGACAACCTCGTGCTGGCGGCGGCCGGGCAGGTCGACCACGCGAAGATCGTCCGGCTCACGCGCCGGGCGTTCGAGTCTGGCGGGGCGATCGGGGCGGCCGACGCCACACCCAGACCGATCCGCTCTCCGGGCCGCAGCCCCGGTGCCCGGGCGGCCCGCCGCCTGGTCGAGCGGCCCTCGGAGCTGGCGAGCTTCGTCCTCGGCGGGCCGTCGTACCCCCGCAACGACCCGCGCCGATTCGCCCTGGGAGTGTTGAACTCCGCAGTGGGCGGGGGGACCTCGAGTCGACTGTTCCAGGAGGTCCGTGAGCGGCGCGGCCTGGCCTACTCCATCTATTCGTTCACCACCCAGTACGTCGACACCGGCTACTTCGCCGTCGCCGGCGGCTGCATGCCCGCCAAGATCCACGAGGTGCTGGAGATCTGTCGTGACGAGCTGGCCAAGGTGGCAGCCCAGGGCCTGACGATCGAGGAGCTGCAGCGGGGCAAGGGCCAGCTGCGTGGCTCGCTAGTGATGGGGCTCGAGGACTCGAGCGCCCGGATGACCAGAATCGGCAAGGCCGAGCTGGTGCCCGGCGGGGTGCTCAGTATCGACGAGGCGGTGGGCAACATCGACGCCGTCACTCTCGATGACGTGCACGCAGTGGCTCAGGAGGTGCTGGCCGTCTCGCCCACCCTGGCTGTGGTCGGCCCCAGTGCCGCGCTCGACCTGGTCGCCGACTACGGCCGTGACCACTAGGACACTAGAGTCGCAGCCATGATCAAGGTGGGTGTGATCGGCGCGAGCGGCAAGATGGGACAGCAGGCCGGGCGCGCAGTCGAGTCCGTCGACGATCTTGCGCTGGTCGCCGCCGTAGGCAGGGGCGACCCACTCGAGCCACTCGACCGCTGTGATGTGGCCATCGACTTCACAACTCCGGAGACGGTGCTTCGGCACATCGACTATTGCGTCGACCGCGATATCCACATGGTGGTCGGGACGTCGGGCTTCACCGAGGAGCGGTTGGCGACAGTCCGCGAGCGGCTGGCCGCGCACCCTGACGTGGGCGTCCTCGTGGTGCCGAGCTTCTCGATCGGCGCGGT
The DNA here is from genome assembly GCA_050700615.1 of Nocardioidaceae bacterium. Lineage (GTDB taxonomy): Bacteria > Actinomycetota > Actinomycetes > Propionibacteriales > Nocardioidaceae > JBOHDU01. Next base: position 3,795 of record JBOHDU010000165.1, on the reverse strand, counting down.
GGTGATGATGCGGGCTGCGCGGGCAGCTGCGGGGCTGTTCGAGTCCGTCGAGATCATCGAGATGCATCACCCCGACAAGCTCGACGCGCCCTCGGGAACCGCGATGCACACGGCGCGCCAGGTGGCCGAGGCACGGCGCGAGGCGGGTCGGGGCGACGTTCCCGATGCGACCGAGCACGACCCCCTTGGCAGCCGTGGCGGACGGGTCGAGGGAATCCCCCTCCACAGCGTGCGAGTGCGCGGCCTGGTCGCCCACCAAGAGGTCCTGTTCGGCAACCAGGGCGAGACACTGACGCTCCGGCACGACATGGTTGATCGCAACGCCGCCATGCCAGGCCTGCTCGCAGCGGTGCGGGCGATCCGAGCGATGCCCGGGCTCACCGTTGGCCTCGAGCACGTGCTCGGCCTGGAGTGAGCGCGGATTTACGGGGAACGGCGCCTTCAGCAGCCGGATGCGACCTCGATGGGTCAAAGCGACACGGCATAGCTCCAGTCGCAAGCCCGACGCCCGGTGAGTCGACAACGGCCTGGCACTGCTCGGCGGAGAGCTCGTCCGGCCTCATCGTCAAAACTTATTGTTCCCCCATACCGGTCACGAACCGGTTTGGTCCAGGTCGGTGTGGAGGCGGACCTGCTTGACCACGACGGAGCCGTCGCCGTGGAGATCGAGCTGACGGTGGGCACCGTCGGGTGCCCAGCCCTGCTCGCTCAGGAACCCGCGCAGTCCGTCATGTGAGACGTTGACCCAGATCGTGGCCCGGTGAAAGCGGTCGGAGCGCATCGTGTCGGCGGCCGCGTGCAGCAGGCGGGACCCGTGGCCGGCGCGGCGATGGGCCGGGTCGACCACGAGCTCCGCGAGCTCACCGTCGCGACCTGGGTCGGCGTCGGTGTCTGTGGCCGGCGCGATGGCCGCGAATCCGCGGACTGTGGCACGCTCGAGGGCGACGAGCACGCGTTGGCGCGCATCTGCGGGGCGGCCGATCGACGCTCGCCATTGGTCGGCGAACTGGTCGGTCGGGAGACGTTCGAGCACCTCGGCAGGCAGCTCGGTGGCGTAGGCCAGCTGCCACGCCCGCACCTGCACCGCAGCGATCTCGGTGGCGTCATCGGCCCACGCCACCCGAACGCTCAGGTCGGCCGCCGGTGGGTGCATACCTCCGATTGTGTCAGTGCTGGCCCTTCGGTCATCCTTGACCCATGACGTCGCCCAGCCTCGCCGGGTCGCCCGCGGTCGTGCGTGGCCGGGTCGTCACACCCGACAACGTCATCGAGGACGGCGTCGTCGTCGCCGCGCACGACGGGCTCAGCTTTGTCGGCCCGACACAGTCGTGGCCGGCCTCCCATCCGGGGGGTGTGCTGCCCGATCCGATGGGCACGATCCTGCCGGGACTGGTCGACATCCACTGTCACGGCGGGGGTGGCAGCGCCTTCACCGCCAGCTCCGAGGCCCGCGCGGCCGCCCGCCACCACCATGGCCGCGGTACGACGAGCGTCGTCGCGAGCCTGATGACCGCGCCCGCCGCGGAGCTGGCGGTGCAGGTCGAGACGCTGGCGCCTCTCGTCCAGGAGGGCCTGATCGCAGGCGTCCACCTCGAGGGCCCGTTCTTGTCGCCTCGCCGCTGCGGCGCGCAACCACCGGAGTTCCTGCTCGAGCCAGACCAGGAACTGGTGGCGAGGCTCCTCGACCACGCTGCCGGCACGGTGCAGGTGATGACGCTGGCACCAGAGCTGCCTGGGGCGGCTGACGTGGCGAGACAGTTGCGTGCCGCAGGTGTCGTGGTCGCCCTTGGGCACACCGACGCGACCTACGACGTGTTCAAGGCGCAACTCGAAGCGCTGGAGGGGACCGCGCTCGTCACGCACCTGGCGAACGGCATGCCAGCACTGCATCACCGGGCGCCGGGTCCGGTTGCCGCGGCCCTCGAGGCGGTGCGGTCCGGGCTGGCGGTGGTCGAGCTGATCGCCGACGGCGTCCACCTCTCCGACGGCTTCGTAGCTATGGTGGCCACGGTTGGCGCACCGAACACGGTTGCGCTGGTGACCGACGCGATGGTGGCGGCCGGCATGCCCGACGGCCGTTACGACCTCGGGGCGCAACGGGTCGAGGTCCGGGCCGGCGTTGCCCGGCTGGCTCCCGTGGGGGAGTCCGTGGAGGGTGCACAGACCTCGATCGCCGGTGGCACCTCCCACCTTCTTGATGTCGTGGCCCGCACCGTCCACGGCGCCGGGATCCCGCTTCTTGATGCCGTTCGCGCCGCCAGCTCAACGCCGGCCAAAGTTCTCGGTCTCGACCGACACGTCGGCGCCTTGCGGCCCGGCCTGGCCGCTGATCTGCTGGTGGTCGACGGGGGCCTGGGTCTGCTGCACGTCATGCGGCGCGGTGAGTGGCTGTCATGAACCGGCCCATCCGGTGTCCGGGCGCCGGCGGAATGTTCTGGTTGACCTGGAAGCGTCTTTCGGGGTCGTAGCGACGTCGAGTCCTCGGCCGCCGGGCGTTCTCACGGCCGACCGGGTACAGGCGCCGCGGCCAACCCGGTGCGGGTAACGTCAGCAGTCCGGCCAGTGGGGCTGCATCGGTGAAAAATCGTTGTCCCCACCTCAGCGGCGTCTTAGTCTCACGAGGACGCGATGCCACAGGAAGGTTCGTGCATGAACTCGTTGCCAAGTTTGACCAAAGCAGAGGCGCAGGCGCGGGCCAAGCTCATCACCGTGCAGAAGTACGACGTCGTCATCGACCTGACCGCGATGGTCGACGGGCACGACTTCCGGGCGGTCTCAACCGTGACGTTCTCCTGTTCCGAGCCCGGCGCATCGACGTTCATCGATGCTGCCGTCGACGTGGTGTCGGCGACGTTGAACGGCACCCAGGTGCCCTCCGAGGACATCGGTGGAGGGCGGATCCAGCTGCACCACCTCGCTGCGGAAAACAGGTTGGTCGTCGAGTCGGTGCAACGAGAGACCGGGCAGGGCGAGTTCGTGCACCGCGCTGTCGATGTCTCCGACAAGGAGGTCTACGTCTGGACCTCCTTCGAGCCAGACGACGCCCGCCGTGCCTGGGCCTGCTTCGACCAGCCCGACCTCAAGGCGCCGCACGCCTTCACGGTCACCGCGCCGGGGCGATGGCTGGTGATCAGCAACAGCGGCGACCCGGTTGTCGAGGCGGTGGGGGACGCGAGACGTTGGACCTTCCCAGACACGCCGCCCCTCTCTACCTACGTGCCGGTGGTCAATGCCGGCCCGTTCTTCGAGCTGCGGTCCGAGCGCGCAGGCTACGACCTCGGACTGTACGCCCGCCAGTCGCTTGCCCGGTTTCTGGAGCGCGACGCCGAGGAGCTCTTTGACGTGACCGGTCAGGGCCTGGCGTTCTTCGGCGACAGGTTCGGGCTGGCGTTCCCCCAGCGCAAGTACGACCAGGTCTTCGTCCAGGACATGGGTGGCGCGATGGAGAACTACGGTTGCGTGACGTGGAGCGACGCCTTCGTCTACCGCAGCGAGCCGACCCACGCCGAACGCGAGTCGCGCGCTCTGGTGCTGCTGCACGAGATGGCGCACATGTGGTTCGGCGACATGGTCACGATGCGCTGGTGGGAAGATATCTGGCTGAACGAAGCGTTCGCCGAGTGGGCCTGCTACTGGGCAGCGGAAGGCTCGACAACGTTCACCGACGCCTGGTCCGGCTTCCTCGCCGGCGGCAAGCTCTCCGGCTACGGCGCGGACATGGCGCCGACAACACACCCGATCCGCCAGCCCGTCGTCGACGTCGCTGCCGCTGCCGCCAGCTTCGATGGCATCACC
>JBOHDU010000164.1:0-3476 GCA_050700615.1 Nocardioidaceae bacterium | reverse complement strand
GGCCAGATGTGGGGCGCGCGCATAAAGCGCCAGCCCCAACGCCACGAGATCGCTGGTCCCGATCCGGTCCTTCATCGCCCCGACCACGAAGAACAGCAGGCCGGTGATCAGGCCGTGCGCGACATTGGCGAAGTTGGCAGCAAGTCGCCCCTGTGGCGTGAGCGTCGAGATCGCCAGCAGGACGAACCCCATGTGACCGATGCTGGAATAGGCGATCAGCCGCTTGAGATCCCGTTGCGCGAGGCAGACGAGTGCGCCGTAGAGGATACCGACGACGCCGAGCGCGCCGAGGTACGGCGCGATCTCGGCAGCGCCGGCGGGGACCACGTCGAACAGGAAACGAAGCATTCCGTAGGTGCCGAGCTTCAGGAGCACTCCGGCTAGCAGCACCGAGCCCACCGTGGGCGCCTTGCTGTGCGCGTCTGGCAGCCAGAAGTGCAGCGGCCACATCGGCGCCTTGGCACCGAAGCCGAGCATGAACAACACGGCTGCCGCCAACTGTGTAGCCGTGCCGATCTGGTGGGAGCGGTTATGCAGGGCGACCAAATCGAAGGTTCCGGTGCGGGCATGCAAGAGCAGGAATCCCACGAGCACCAGGGCGGAGCCGGTGAACGTGACGACGAGGAAGCGGGTGGCCGCTCTCCGGTTACCCTCAGGGTCGGTTGCGTCGCCCCAGCCCGCAATCACGAACCACATCGGGATCAGCACGAGCTCGAAGAAGATGAAGAACAGGATCAGGTCGAGCGCCGCGAACATGCCGATGCTGCCACCCTCGATCACCAGGATCAGAGCCACCAGCGCTCGTTGCGGCCCACCCGCGGGCGGCCGCCGGGTGAGCGCTACCAGACAGCACCAGGTCAGCAATGCGGTGAGCACGATGAGCGGCGCCGACAGCCGATCGACGCCGAGGTGCCAGCGAATCCCGAGCACCTGGATCCACGGCTCGTTCGACTGCGCGACGAACCCCGCACCCGATCCGACCACGCTGATGGCCGGCCAGAGCGAGAGCCCGAGGGTGCCTGTCGTGACCGCCACGCCCAACCAAGCGGCAGCCGGGCTCTGCCTCGGCAGCAGCATCACCGCGATCGCCCCTACCAGCGGGAGCGCGATCAACAGCTCGAGGCCGCCGACCATCAGGCCACCGCCCCCACGACCACGGCAACCGCGACCGCACCGACGGCGATAACCGTGACGTAGCGTTGCAGGTTGCCGTTTTGCAACCAGCGCAGCAGCCGACTGCTCAGTTGCGCAGCTGCATCCCCGCCAGCGGCGTACGGCTCCACGACGTACGTCTCCGCCGCCATGGTGGCCCCGGACGCGAACCAGGCAGGGCGTACGACGGCCCGATCGACCAGCCCGTCGTAGCCGAGCTCGCGCTCGAGCGGGCGACGCAGCCAACCCAGCGACTGAGCCGGGTCGCGCCCCTCGAGCCGCCACCACTCGGCCCACGTCACCGCGATCGACACGGCAATCACGAGCAGACTGACACCGAGCACCCCCCACTGGACCGGCTCGGCACCGACGCCGAGGAAGCCGGGCCAGACGACGGCGGCACCGCCGAACACCACCACGGCGGCCAGGACCACGAGCGGGCCGACCATGAGCGGCGGTGACTCGCGCGGCTCGGCCACGTCACTCCTGCTCCGCCCGAAGAAGACCAACAGCCAGCAGCGAGTCGCGTACGCCGCGGTGAGGCCGGCCACCACGAGGCCGACGACGAGGACCAGCCAGGATCTCGCCGAGGGGTGGCCCGAGAATGCCTGCTGCCCGGCAAGCCCGAGCACGGCGTCCTTGGAGAAGAAGCCCACCAACGGTGGGACTCCTGCGAGGGCGGCGAACCCCAGCGTCGCGGTGACGAACGTGACCGGCATGGCCCTGCGAAGCCCGCCCATCGAGTCCAGTCGCTGGGTTCCGACCGCATGGATCACCGAACCAGCGCACAAGAACAGCAGGGCCTTGAAGGCCCCGTGCGAGAGCAGATGCAGCACGCCCGGGCCGAGCCCGCCGAGGGACAACGCGGCGAACATGTAGGCGAGCTGGCTGACCGTCGACCAGGCGAGCACGCGCTTGAGGTCGTCGGCTGCCAATGCGAACGCTGCCCCGATGAGCATCGTCACGACCGCGATGACAGCGAGGACGTCCATCGCGACCGACGACAGCACGAACAGCGGCAGCAGTCGGGCGACCAGGTAGACCCCGGCTGCGACCATGGTCGCAGCGTGGATCAGTGCCGTGATCGGCGTCGGCCCAGGCATCGCGTCGGGAAGCCAGCTGTGCAAGGGGAACTGCGCCGACTTGCCGACCACCCCGCAGAGCAGGAGCAGGCCGGCGAGGGTGGCCTGGCCCTGGCTGATGCGCCCGTCGGCGGCGGCGGCGACGACGGCTGAGATCCGGTAGCTGCCGGCCGCGTGACCGGCCACGAAGATGCCGAACAGAAGTCCGACGTCGCCCAGCCGAGTCACCACGAGCGCCTTCACCGCGCCGGCTTGGGCAGCTTCCAGCTCCCAGTGGTGGCTGATCAGGAAGTATGAGCAGACGCCGATCACCTCCCAACCCACGAGCAGCATGAAGAGGTCGTCAGCGGCGACCACGAGCGCCATCGCCGACGTGAACAGGGCCACCAGCGAGGCGTACGACGGGTAACGGGGGTCACCGCGCAGGTAGGCGACGGAGTAGACCTGAACGAGCAGGGCCACGACGGTGACGAGCAACAGCATCGAGCAGCTGAGTGGATCGAGCCGCAGTGCCACCGAGATGGCTATTCCGCCGGTCTCGAGCCGGGCCGGCCCTACCGTGCCGGCCGAGGCCGCCCCGAGATGTTGGACGCAGAGCAAGACGGTCAGGACGAAGGCAGCCGATGTAGCCGCGATGGCCACGATCGCCGGTGCCCGGTGGCTGCGGTGACCGATCACCAGAGCGGAGACGGCCGCGAGAGCAGGCAGGCAGATCACCAGGACGGCGGTCACGAGGCAACGCCGTCTCCGAGGTCGGCCACTGGCCCGGTCACCTGTCCGTCCCCGACGTGACGAGCCCCGGCCGGCGTCTCGACGTCGAGGCGGTCACGGTCAGCGAGCTCCCTCATCTCGTCGACGTTGACATGCTGGTGGTAGCGGAAGAACATCAGCACGATGGCGAGACCGAGCCCGATCTCGGCGGCCGCGATGGCGATCACGAAGAGTGCCAGGGCCTGGCCGGAGTCGAGCCGGTCGTGCCAGAACGCATCGAACGCCACCAGGTTGAGGTTCACGGCGTTGAGCATCAGCTCGACGCCCATCAGCACGAGCACGGCATGACGACGCGCCATCACGACGTAGGTGCCGATGGCGAACAGGAGCGACGAGACCACCAGCGGGAAGAGGATCGGCATCAGTCCCCCTCCTGCTCCGGCCGCCGCGAGAGCACGATGGCGCCGACCAGGGCCGCCAGCAAAATGACGCTGAGCAGCTCGAAGGCCAGCACCCAGGAGCCGAACAGCG
>JBOHDU010000163.1:0-4707 GCA_050700615.1 Nocardioidaceae bacterium | reverse complement strand
TACTTGCGCTGCACGAGCGCGCTCGGGGTCGTCACGAAGGATGCGCAGATCGATCACTGGTCAAGGGTATCTATCCGCCCCATCCCGCTCGACCGGATTCGCTCAGTGCACGGTGGCACAGGCGGGTCCGGCCGCCCCATGCGGTGAACGGACACCACGTGTGGACGGCGCACGTCGCATCGGGCGCTCGTGAGAGGGTATGGCGTGCACGCGCTCGGTCGAGCGCACCGTCGAGAGCCGAATCCCGAGAAGGTCGTGACTGATTCGCATGCGGAGCGGCGCGCAGCGCTGATCGTCGGCAGCCTCCTCCTGCCGCTGGCCGTGCTGACCGCCCTCGTCGCCGCCGGGTTCGCTCCGCTCCTGTCGCTCGATCGGGACGTCGTCGACTCGTGGCACGCAAGTGTGGCAGGAACTGGTTGGCAACACTTCTTCGACGGCGTCTCCGCAGTGGGTCAACCCTGGGTGGTGCGGGGCGTTCTGCTGCTCGTTGCTGCTGTCGCGCTGGTGGCCCGCCGCAACCGGCGGATCGCCTTGTGGATCGTGGTCACGCTGGTCGCGAACGCCGCCTTGTGGAACGCGCTCAAGGTGGTCGTGCAGCGCAGCCGGCCCGACATCCCACACCAGATCGCCGGCTGGTCCTACCCGTCCGGGCACGCCAGCGACATCGCGGCCGGCATGGGGCTGCTGCTCGTCATCACTTGGCAGCACGTACGACGGGTGTGGCTGCGAACCGCCCTGCTCGTGCTGTGGGCAGCGACCGCACTCCTTGTCGGCGCCAGCCGGATCTTCGTCGGTGCTCACTACCCGAGCGATGTCGTCGGCGGCGTTCTTCTCGGTGTCGTCGTCGTCTTCGTCACCTCGGTTCTGTTCGGGGTGGTCAGCACCGACGACAACCCACCGAAGGCGCGGCCGCTGTCCTCACTGCCTGAGCATCGCCGTACGTTGGCGGTAGTGCTCAACCCGACCAAGCTCGGCGAGGTTGATCCGTTCCGTGCCCGGGTCGGTATCGCCGCTCGGGCCGCCGGCTGGGACGAGCCGGTGTGGTTCGAGACCACGCCCGACGACCCCGGCCGGTCGATGACCCGCGCTGCCCTTGCCGCCGGGGCGGATGTGGTGGCGGCGGCCGGTGGCGACGGCACGGTACGTGCGGTGTGTGCCGAGATGGCGGGTACCGGCGTGCCAGTGGGCGTGATCCCGTTGGGGACCGGCAACCTGCTGGCCCGCAACCTCGACATCCCGCTGGCCGAGGACATCGCCATCGTGACGGTTCTCAGCGGACAGGACCGGGCCATCGACCTGGTCCGGATCGAGGGCGACGGCCTGGCACCCACCCGGTTCGCGGTGATGGCGGGGATGGGGCTCGACGCGGCGATCATGGATATCGCCCCCGACCAGCTCAAGAAGAAGATGGGGTGGCCCGCCTACTTCGTGGCCGGCATCACCCAACTTCGCTACCCTGCCGTCAAAGTTGCCATCAGCATCGACGGACAAGAAGCTGTTCACCGCCGGGCGCGCACCGTGGTGATCGGGAACGTCGGCACCCTCACGGCCGGCATCCCGCTCTTTCCTGATGCGCGGCTCGATGACGGCATGCTCGATGTCGTCGTGGTCGCTCCACACCGGTTTCTGGGCTGGGTGTCCTTGGCCTGGCGGGTGCTCACCAAGCGTCCCCACACCGATGACAGGTTGGATCGCTTCACGGGCGCGCAGGTGGTGATCAAGGCAGCGACCGAGATCCCCCGCCAGCTCGACGGCGACACGGTCGGCGCCGGTACAGAACTGCGAGCCGAGGTGGAAGCCGGTGTCCTGCTGGTCCGAGTGCCGCGCTGATGAACCGGTCACGCGAGTTCGCCCCGCGCCATCGGCGTTGGCTGACGCATCCCGCTCCTGGGCACGTCTAGGCTCTGGCTGTGCCGTTCGACGCCACCACCCTCAGCTGGCTGATCCTCGTTACCCTCGCCCTGTCGGTGGCGGCCCTGCTCGTGGCCGTCAGGGGCTGGCAACGCGCGGCACGTCGCCCAGGCCGGCGCGGCCGCACCCGTCCGCGACCACAGTTGTCGCGACCTGCCAGGCGCCAACCGCTCGCCGCCGACCAGGTCGCCGCCGAGCTTGAGCTCCTGCGCGTCGACGTCTCCTCCTCCCTGCGCCACCTGGCGGTCGTCCGCTACGACGCGTTCGGCGACATGGGTGGCCACCTTTCGTGGTCGATGGCGCTGCTCGACGACGGCGGCGACGGCGTCGTACTCACCTCCATCCACGGCCGGAGCGACTCACGCACGTACGCCAAGAACGTCGCCGCCTGGACCGCCCACCAACAGCTCTCACCCGAGGAGGAAGAGGCCATCGGGTTCGCCCGGAGTGAAGCCTGATCGTGGGGGCGTCACACCGAACAACGTGCGCGCAGCTGCTCTCGGGCCGCGGCCACCGGCATCGACTCGCTCGACTGGCCCGCTCCTCGCGGGCGCAGGTTGACCTGCCCCGACGCCGCCTCGCGCGCACCGACCACCGCGAGGTACGGCGCGAGCCGAGCCGCCCGGACCCGCGCGGCAAGCGTGCCCTCTGCGACCACCTCGACGCGCAGCCCGTCAAGCTCGGCGGCGAACGACTGCGCCGCGACCGCCTGCTCGTCGCTCACCGGCAGCACCACCACCTGCACCGGTGCACACCAGGCGGGGAACGCGCCGTCGTTGTGCTCCAGGAGCAGGCCGACGAGCCGTTCGATCGACCCGACAACGGAGCGATGCACCATGACCGGACGGGACCGGCCGCCGACGGCATCGGCGTACGACAGGTCGAAGCGCTCCGGCTTGTGGAAGTCGAGCTGCACGGTCGACAGGGTCCACCCCCGCCCTGCCGAATCCTGGACCTGTACGTCGATTTTCGGGCCGTAGAACGCCGCCTCGCCGGCCAGCACCTCGTAGCCGACGGCGCGCGCGTCCAGCGCTGCCCTCAGCAGGCCCTCGGCCTGGCTCCAACGGCCACCATCCCCCACGTACTTGGGGTCCTCGGACCCACCGCGTAACGACAGCCGATAGTGCCACTTCGCGATGCCGAGTGCGGCGTAGGCACGCTCCACGAGGTCAAGCACGCCGCGCACTTCCGCGCCGACGTCGTCGAGGGCACAGAAGATGTGCGCGTCGTTGAGCGAGATGCAGCGGACCCGGGTCAGACCGGCGAGCACCCCGGACCGCTCGGCCCGGAACATCTGTCCGAGCTCGCCCACCCGAAGTGGCAGGTCGCGATAGGAGCGGCCCTTCGAGGCGAAGACGAGCGCATGGTGCGGGCACAGGCTCGGGCGCAGGACCAGGTCGTCGTCGATCGGAGCGAACATCTCCTCGGCGAAATGCTCCCGGTGCCCCGAGATGTCGTACAGCTCGCGCTTGCCGAGCGGCGGCGAGTAGACGTGCTGGTAACCAGCTCGTTGCTCCTCGGCCTTGATGTATTCCTCGATCGCTGAGCGCACCGCCGCGCCCTTGGGCAGCCAGACGGGAAGTCCGGCGCCGATCAGTGGGTGAGTGGTGAAGAGCTCGAGCTCACGCCCGAGCCTGCTGTGGTCTGCCATCGTGCACTCCCGTGGTTGGGCCAAGAGCACACGTGCGCACAGGGAAGCCCCGGGAGCCATGCGCCCCGGGGCTGTTGGGTTCGAGAAGGACTAGCGTGCCCGGGACGTACCCGGCGTCGTCGTGACCTGCACGCTGATCTGCATGCCGACCAGACTAGGGCAGGATCGGCGCGGCCAGCCAGCCCATTACTCGCCCGGCAATGCGCCCGGCTCAGGCGTCACGCAGCCTCTTCAGCCAGGCGGTCGCGTCCGAGAAGTCGGCGTCACTCGTCCCGCGGCTGACAACCGTCGACACCCCGTCGGCACGAGGATAGGACCCGAGGAAGCGCACATCCGCGCAGGTGCGCCGAAGCCCCATCAGCGCCTCGGCGACCCGTGCCTCGGCGAGGTGCCCCTCCACATCGATCGAGAAGCAGTAGCGGCCGAGGGTCGTCCCGACCGGTCGCGACTCGATCCTCGTGAGGTCGACCCCCCTGGCTGCAAACTGCTCGAGGAGCTCCAGCAGCGCGCCCGGATGGTTGTCGCGGATGAACGCGACCACCGTCGACTTGTCGGCCCCGGTCGGTGGCGGCGGGGATCCGGGCCGCATCACGAGCACGAAGCGGGTGACGGCGCCGGGGCTGTCGGCGATGTGGGTAGCCAGCGTCGCGAGGTGATAGGTCTCGGCAGCGATCGGGGCTGCGATCGCGGCATCGTACGGCCCGTCAGGCCGCGCCACCATCGCCGCTGCATGTGCGGTCGACGACTCGAGGATGATCTCCGCCCCGTGAAGGTTGTTGGCCAGCCACCGCCGGCACTGGGCCTCGGCGTGCGGGTGGGTCGCGACCCGTCGCACCTCACCGGCCGAGACTCCGTGCTTGGCCAGCAACGAGAACTCGACGTTGACGTGCATCTCCCGGGTGATCATCAGCGGGTCGCCGCTCGACAGCTCGTCGAGAGTGGCGGCCACGCCGCCCTCGACAGAGTTCTCGATCGGCACCGTCGCCGCGTCGGCCTCGCCCGCCCGGACGGCGTCGAGCGCCGCGGCGACGGTGGGAAACGGCAACAGGTCGGCCGAGCGCGCGGCCGGTAGCTGACGCAGCGCCGACTCGGTGAACGTCCCCCGCGGGCCCAGGTAGGCATAGCGGGCCGGCGGCACTCCAGGC